>NZ_JBEXMX010000030.1:0-58092 GCF_040610755.1 Gordonia sp. NPDC003585
GCAAAGGCTTTCGATGTCACCGCCGAACAGGACCACGCGCTGGCACCTCGGTCTCGGGTGCGGTCGGCAGCGCTGCGCCAGGCGGGCCGGCGCCTCCGCTCGCGTGCCGGCGCAGACGAGTCGACCGCGATGCAGCTCGGCGTCGACGATATCCTCGAGACGCTGTCTCACCAGGCCGAAATCGAGTGTGATAGTTCAGAACTCGACCAGATCACCCAGGCATCCGGTCAGGCCTGCGCGCAGGTGTTCGCATCCTCCGCCGAGTTGTCGGGAACGCCCGCCAACGCCGACCATCTCGCGGCAATCGGATTCGACTTCGGCCGCATCGCGCATCTCCTCGATGCCATCGACGACTACGAATCCGATCACGAGTCAGGCAGCTTCAATCCTCTCCGGGCCACGGACACGTCACGCGAGACCGCGCTCGCGGAATGTCGCACGCTCGCCGACGCGATTCGAACCCGCTATGCGAAACTGACCGTCCACGACGACCGGTTGCTCAGGGTCCTGCTGCTCGGCGGACTTCAGCGCGCGATCGGCAGGCGCGAACCCCGATCCGAGTGTCGCGCAACCCATCACCATCGCATCCCGACCGCCGCCGACACCCAATGGCCACCGATGCGACCACCCAACTATCCCGATGACTGGCCCTACCCGCCGCCATTCAAACCGAACCGCAAGCTCCACGAACGCATCCTGCCGTTCATCGGTGTCTCGTGCTTCGGCAAGGCCTGCGTCGTCGACCATTGGAACCACTGCAGCGACAAGTGGAAAGACGCCGCGTGCGACGACTGCGACTGCTGCGATTGTTGCGACTGCTGCGATTAGCGCCTGTCGGCTGATCGACGAGGTCGGTGACCACCGCTCTGAACTGGGCAAATGCAGCAGGCCGAGGAGTCGCTCCTGACACTCTGTGTCCTGTTGGAGAATCTGTGTGCTGCAGCACACGGTTGACCCGATTCGGCACAGGGTGTGGTCCGAGGCCACCCATGGCACACCACCGCCCAGGGCGGCCTCGGCTTCGGTCTGGCCATGTCCCGCGTCGTCCTGCGAGAACTCGAGCCGAGTTGGAGAACGCGAGTGCTGCAGCACTCGCGTTCTCCAACTCGGCTCCGGTTGTCGCGGGTGCCGGCCGCGCGGAGGCTCCGGGCCGCATGGGCGGCCACGTTCTTCCTGTCTCCACGATCGCCGACGACGTCGGCGGGTGGGTCGCTGATCCGAAGAGTCTGGTGACCACCGCGCTGACCTGGTCAAATGCGTCGGTGCCGTGCCCGCAAAATCTAGGGGAAGAGTTTCTTCCCCGGGTTTCACAGTCGTCCGCGAGAAATTTCTGGAGGAGGACACCAAGGGTAGGGGAAGAAGTTCTTCCCCTACTTTTCGTGGGTGCCGCGAGCGTGTGAAGCGTTCGACGGGACGCGTCGGTCGACAATGCGCGGGCTCGACGAGGCAGGTGGCAGCGCCCTCGATGTGAGGTGTCTGCGCGCGGGCGAGATGGCGTCCCGAGGCGCGACATCGGCGTGGCGTGAGTGCAGAAACTGCGTGTCTGGTCAGAAACCCGGTGCACACCAGCGGTTTCCGACCACACCTGCGGTTTCTGGCGACAAGTGCGGTTTCTGCGGCGAGACCGCGCTCCTCCCACTGTGAAACTATGATCACGTCGAAAAGGAGGTGGTCCATGTCTGAGACACCCGTATCCGAAGTACACGGCGCCAACGGCGAATCGATTCTCTGCGATGGCCTCACGGTCGCCAAGTTCCGGCATCACGGCAAGGACGAGGCCGCCCGTAATCCGGTCTCGACCTTTCGGGAACTGAAGATCTCGGAGAACACCTCGCTGTTCGGCAAACCCCGCAAACCGCGGGAGTTCACGGTCCTGCTCGCGATGTCGTCGATCATGAGTCTCACCGTCGACGAGGCCGGCAAGGCCGCGGTCGAATCGATGGTTGCCGGATTCCGGCAGTGAACCGCCGGGACGGGATTCAGCTCGACGGGCGGCGGTAACGTTCGACGAACCGCTGCAGGATCGCGGCTGGGTGGCGGGCATCGCGTTCGCGGGCCGCGGCTTTCAGCGAGTCGGCCTCCTCCGGTGCGAAGTATCCGAACTCGCGGTAGACGTCGATCCGGGTCGACAGGCTGTCGGCGTCGAGTTCCGGATGAAACTGGGTTGCGTAGACGTTGTGCCCCACCCGAAAGGCTTGCACGGGGCACGTGGGCGAGGTCGCGAGGTGGACCGCGACGTCCGGCAATGTCGCGGCAGCTTCCTTGTGACCCCCGTAGGCGTCGAAAGTGTCTGGTACATCGGCGAACAGCGGATCACGCCGACCTTCGTCGGTCAGGCTGACCGTCACCGCCCCGACCGGTTCGCTGTACGCGCGATCGATCGTTGCCCCGATCGCCGAACCGACCGCACCGACTCCGTAGCAGCAACCCAAGAACGGGAAATCGGCCTCGACGACCCGGCCGACCAACTCCAGCAACTCCCCCTCGACACGACGCTGGGTGTCGGTCTTGGTGTCCTGCGGGTCGCTCACGTTGTACGGACCGCCGCCGAGAATGATGGCCGACCAGTCGTCCAGATCGATCGACCCAAGCGAACGTTGTGTGAGGTTGACGGCCGCGATGTCTGCCGGCGCGAGGCCACCGAGGCGTATGACCGACCGGTACTCATCGTCGGCCGCTTCGGTCTCGGCGCGGATCGACAGCAGCAGAAACGGCAGGTTGGACATCGTCATGTACGGCACACTACCTACGTCGCCACCCCGCCAGACACCAAGACCGCGGGCGGAAACCCGCGCTTTGACCCAAAGTCATCTGACCGTGAGGTCGATGTCGACCAGAACGAATTGGCGCACCCGGCCGGCGATCCCGGCCGTGCACGTCGACAACAGGGGCTCGGAGAACTGCTCACCGAGCACCACGTCGATCGGGCCGAGTTTCCCGGCGAGCCGCACCTGAATCTGATGATCGGCGTGCGTGACCGCGAGCGGCGCAAGGGAATCGATCAGATCGTCACCGGTCTCTTGCCGCACGAAATACTGTGCCGCCTGTACCGCGTGGGGCAGCGAGGTTCGGCCACGAAGCAGGGAATTGTTCAGCCGCCCTTGGGTATAGCGTCGGATCAGATCCGCGGCGTCCGCCGCTGTGTCGACGCGGCCGTAGCACAGGCCGTGCGGCAGCACGATCATCGTCGCGGCGAATCGGTCACCGCCCAGGTGCGAACACTCCCACGTCCATTCCGGGTATGCGGCGGCGATCGCCGCCGTCGCAGCCCGTCCGCGCACCGCGCAGCACCGGTCGTGTTTCCCGTGAGCGCATACGGCGATCACCGGATCGGCAGATGGTTCGCCGTCCGACCCGTCCAGGGCCAGATCCAGGTAGCCCTCGGGCCCGGCGACCTCGCCACCGAACACCGCCTCCGCACCCGGTTCGGCGTGCGCGATGAACCATCGCCAGCGCGGGGTGGCGTCACGTCGACCGGGTCGGCGGATGGCGACGATACGCATCTTGGCGGTCTCGACGCGGCGGACAATCGACCAGCCCAGGTCGGGGTCGATGGTGGTGGGTGACGTCAGGAACGCGGAGTGCCCCCACGGACCCGACAGCTCGAGCAGCACCCAGGAAACTCCCGCCGAGGCCGTCCCGTACATCGGGTCAGCACGATCGATGGACTGGTCACTGCACGGGCGGCGCTCAGCCATCAGCTGCGCTCGGAATCGCCGGATGCAAACGAGTCAGACGAGGCCGATTCCGCGGGCCGGGACACCACGACCACCGCTTCACGCAGGAGTCGACGTAGTACGACGAGGGCGTCGTGGGTGTCGAGGCCGGGTAGTTCTGGCGCGGTGTACACATGACCAGTCTGCAGTGCTCGCAGAGCTGGGGCACACAGCCCGGGGAAGGTCACCACGCGGTCAGGTAGCCGCAACTCGACTCGTTCGCCGTGTACCCGCACGGACGCGATGAGCCCGCGCCGCCATCGCACGGCAGTGTCGTCTCCGAGGGCGGAGACCTCACGCAGTGTCGCGATGGGTCGCACGGCCGCGGGGCGAGTTCGTTCGGAGAAGCGCGCGGTGACCTTTGCGCCCACCGCCTCATCGAAGAAGGTCTCGCGCTCCCGAAGAACGTCGATCAACCCGGCCACCGCCTTGGTGGCGATCGCCGTGGTCTCATCGGGGTCGGTGAGATCGACGCCCATCGGAAGCGAGCTCCGTAGTTCGGAGTTGGCTGCGAGCTTGTCCGTGACCGCTCGGACGACATCGAAGACGGTGATCGCCGCGACACCGATTGTGAGGTGAATCGACGTGTGTCCCAGCGCTTTCGCGGAGTGCACCCAACCGCGCGGCAGATAGAGGGCATCCCCGGGTTCGAGGACCGTGTCGAGGATCGGCTCGTCGCGGACGCGATCCTCGATCGCTTCGCGATGATCGGTCCACGGTTGTGAGACAAGCGGATCGGTGTGCACCGGCGCGTGCACCGTCCACCGTTTGCGGCCGTCGGCCTGCAGGACGAAGACGTCGTGCACGTCGTAATGCGGATCGAAACCTCGATTTGCCGGTGGCGTGATGTACGCGTTCGCCTGCGCCGGGTGGCCGAGGTCGTCGATGAGTCCACGCACGAAATCGATGATCGGGGGCCACAGTCGGTGCAGGCCTTGCAGCACGATCGTGGCGCCTGCCGCGAATTCGGCCAGCACCTTGGCCGAATCGACCTGGTCGGGCATCTCGGCACCGAATCCGGCCGGCCCGGCGTAACAGTCGCGCGAGATGAGATCGCCGTCCTTGGCCATCCGGATGAACGGCGTGCGCACCCCGCGTTCGGCGATCAGTTCGTCGACGTTCTCCGACGACAGCAGATCGCCGAAATCACGGGGCAGCGCCGCAGAACGAGTGAGCAGCGGACGTCGACCCCAGACCTCGCGCGCGAACACGTTCGCATCGGTGCTGATGCAGCGACTCAGCATCGTTCTCGAGTGATTACGTTGCGGTTCAGGCAGTTCCGTCGGCACCGCCATCGTGACCATCGGGGTTCGACCCGCCATCGGCCGGACCTTCGCCGGGATCGGCGCTGCCGTCGGCGCCACCGTCGTGTCCCCCGGGGTTGGAACCACCGTCGGCCACGCCCTCACCCGGTGCGGCGCTGCCATCGGCGCCACCGTCGTGACCCCCTGGGTCGGAACCACCGTCGGCCACACCTTCACCGGGTTCGCCGACGCCCGTACCACCTGTTTCGATGTCATCATCTTCGATTGCCATCGGACATCCTCTCGTCATGTCGGAGTCGCGCGGAACCGGACTCCTCTCTCCAATATGGCGAGATCCATCTGAGGTTTCGTTGGTTTGACCAGATTCGCGTCTCATTCGTCACGCGAATCCGCTCCGATCAGAGTTCGGTCATGATGTCCGACGGAGAGGACGCCACATCGTCGAGGATTCGAATGTTCGCGGCAACATCGCGGCTCTCTCGGTCGGCGATGGCCTTGATTGCCGCGTCGAGCACACCGACGATGCCCGGCGGGTCGAACACCGACGCGCACTGCCGCGACACTTGAATATCGCGGGCAAGGATCGTCGGGCGTCGCGCGAACGACGGTTCGAGGGCCAGGACCGTCGCGAATCGCCAGGCACTGTCCCGCAACGCCTTGATCGCCTGGTTGATCACGAAGATCTGATTGTCCCGGAGCACCGCGTAGATGTCGGCCAGTGCCGGCGAGATGTCGTTGATGTCGGCGACGACCCCGTTGATCTGACTCGCCAACACCGCGTTGATGACGTCGAAATCATGCTTGACCGCGCGTAGGCCGCGCCGGCCCGTCACGTCGAGCGCGGCGATCCCGAGATCGAGGACGATGTGGCTGGTGATACCAGAGAGCATGTGCTGCACCACGATTGGTTTGACATCACTCGCGTGGTCGAACGTGGTGCGCCACGACCGCGTCGGCTTGGGGCACTCGCTCGGATGGAAGTATCCGTTGAACGCGTCGAAATACCTGGCGGCGAAGGCGACGTCGAGTCGTTCCAATCGCGGACCGTCGTCGAATGCGCCGTCGTCGATGGCCTTGCCCACGGCGAGCGTGATCCGCTTGTACAGCGCGGCGAAATAGCCCAGACGGCTGGCCTCGGCACCGGCCCATTCGAGGATGCCGTCGAGTGCCGCCACCACGTCGTCGATGGTGGTGACGGTCGGGACCGGCTGCGGAACAGCTTGCGCCACATTCGGGGGCATGAAACCGATTGTCGGCTGTTCGGTGGCATTGCGACAGTGTGGACGCCGCCGAGTCGGTTGATGAACCGACTCAGCGTGGTGCGGCTCAACGTGTCTGGTCGAGAACAAACCGCTTGATGTGGCCGGTCACCGTGTCCGCGGCGGCGAACCACACCGCGTCGACGCCGTCGACGAGTTGAAGAGTCGCGTTCGGCAGGTGGTCGGCCAGGTGGCGGCTATGACCCGGATCGACGTTGGTGCAGGCTCGACGATGAATCACCAGGACACGGGACTCTATGTCGGACAGCCTGTTTCGAAGGTCCGTGGTCGTCGCGGCCAGTCGAATCGCCCGCGCGGTTCCCGGCCCCGCCCCACGACGACCGATCCTTTCCCACCATGCGCGAAATCCAGGGTCGGCCGCCAAACTCGGTGCCACCAGCGAGGCTGTGTCCACCGGCTGAGTTCGCGCCGGGTCAACCGTCTCGTCGATGAGATCTCGCGCCGTCATCGGATCGAGGCCATGTGGGTAGTCCGGACCTCGCTGATAGCGCGCGTAGCAGTTGACCAAGACGCACCCAGCGATGTCGGCCGGGTGCCGCGCCGCATACTCCAGCGCGATCAGACCGGTGTCGAAGTTGGCGACCAGGATTGGCCTCTGCAGGCCGGCCGACTCTGCGACACTTTCCACGTCGTGCACCCAGACGTCGAGGGGCGAGCGTCGGTCGAGTGGTTCGGACAAACCCACCCCACGTCGGTCGAGACAGACGAGTCGGGCCACCGAAGCGAGGTCGCGGTGCGCGGCGCGCACATGCGGCTCGTCGAGAATCCCGTCGATCGTGATCATGGCGGGATTGAGCAGCAGGACGTCGGGCCCCGCGTCCGACAGCGCGACGTAGGCCGTGGCGCCGTCGGCGGTGTACCGAGTAACTGTCGGCGGCCCTCCCCCGCGTTCGACGCTCGACTCGGCGGGCGGCTCCAGCCCACCCAGAACCCGCGCGTGCGCAGCGACCAATGCGGGTCCTGGGTCGAGTCCGACGTCGAGCAGCGCAGCGCGTGCACGGGACACCGCCGCCAGCGCCTCGGCTTGCCGGTTCGAACGGCTCAGGGCGACAACGTAGTCCACCCACGACGACTCATCGACCGGATCGGCAGCCGTGATCGCTGCCAACTCTCCGAGCGCACGGTCGGGGTGATCGCCGCGAGCCAGGGACGCCAGATGCTCGCGCACCAGTTGTGTACGCTCACGTTGCCAACCGACCAGCAGTGCCTGTCCGCCACGAGTCGCGGGCAACTCCGGATCACCTCGCCAGCGCGCTCGTGCATCCGCGAGAATCGTTGCAGCCGAGTCAGATTCGGTGGGCACCAGGTGTCGGGCCCGCTCCCGGAGGTCGCGAACCTCGCTGAGGTCGGTGGCGACGTCCAGGCGATAGGCATTCCCGACGGTCACGATCCCGTCGGGCAGGCCGGCATCGCCCAATGCTCGTCGGATGCGCGAGATGTGGGCGCGTACGGATTTCGCCACCGACGGCGGTGGATCATCCCAGAGCACATTGGCAATCTCGGCAAGTGAGAGCGTGGCGGGCCGGTGAAGTGCCAACAATGTCAGCACCTCACGCGCCTTGCGTTCGAGCACCAACCGGCACTCTCCTGCCGCACTCGCAGTCACCTCGGCATCGACGATGCGAAGGCCACCCAGCACGCCGATCACGGTCACATCACCAGTGTCACCCGGTCACCGCATCCAGACCACATCCATTTCGGGCGAATGCGCTGATCTCCTATTGGACATGAGCACGTACTACACAACCAATCGCTCGACGAGGCTGGTTTCCCGATTGAGCGCACGCGTCGATTGTCCCGTCATCACGCCCACCGACACGGACTACGATTCCGCGCGTCTGGGATGGAATCGCACCGTCACGGCGTCGCCCGACGTTGTGGCAATGCCGTACGGCCGCACAGACATTCAGGCGGTGGTGCGAACGGCGCGTGAGCTCGATGTCCCGCTGCACGTCCAGGCCACCGGGCACGGCACGCTGACATCGAGCACTTCTGGACTACTCGTCAACCTGTCGTCGATGAACGACGTGCACGTCGACACCGAACGCATGCTCGCGACCGTCGGGCCAGGGGCAACCTGGAACGACGTCAACCGCGCTTCTGCCGCACATGGACTCGGATCGCTCTCCGGTCGTTGTGGAACGGTCGGAGTCACCGGCTACACCCTCGGCGGCGGGTCGGGCTGGCTGTCACGCATCTACGGATACGCGGCCGACTCCGTTATGGAAGCCGAGATCGTCACCGCCACAGGAGATATGGTCACCGTCGACCGGTACCGGCACGACGATCTCCATTGGGCGATCCGGGGTGGCGGCGGCAACTTCGGCATCGTCAGTTCACTCACGTTCCGGCTGTTCCCCGCTCAGCGTGTCTTCTCCGGGATGTCGTTCTTCCCTGCTGAGCGTGCTGCCGACATCTTCCGCGCCTATCGTGACTGGTCGCTCGACGAGCCTGACGGGATGAACACCGCGGTGCTCCTGATGCGCCTGCCACCTGCGCCGACGATTCCCGACGCGGTGCGGGGACGCCAGGTGGTCGCGCTGCGGGCCTTCGCACTGTGCGACGAACGGGAGGGTCGTCGTCAGCTCCACGCGGTCCTGCAAGCGGCCGGGCCGGCGCTGCACGACGGATTCGCCGAGCGCGGGTTCGCCAATGCGAGCACCGCCACCAACGGACCGGACGCCCCACCCATGCCACACCGTCAGCTGATCCACCTGTTCGACAGCCTCGACGACGACGTGATTGCGCGCGTCATCGACGACGAAGGCCGGGCACCGGACTCACCGTATGCGTTCATCGAGCTGCGACATTGGGGTGGCGCGATGTCCGAGCCGGCGTCGGACGCCGGGCCTGCCGGGCACCGGGACACCCCGTTCTCGATCCTCGCGGTGGCGCCGTACTTGACACCGGACCGGCAAGGCGTCGACTCTGCGGTCGATCGTCTCGATCAGATATGCCGTGCGCGCGCCACCGGCGGTTCCTTCTTGACGCTGCTGACCCGGCCAGAGCTCACCGCAACGGCCTTCACCGACAGGCACTTCCGCAAGCTTCGAGACATCAAGTCACGGTGGGACCCCGACGACATCTTCCGGCCCTCCCACCACGTCCCAGCACTGCCCGAATCCACCGGGCACACATCAATCAAGGAGTGAGCACATGTCCACAATTCTCGTCACCGGAGCCACCGGCAACGTCGGTTCCCGCGTGGTCGCCGACCTCGTCGCGGCCGGGGTCCGACCGCGCGTCTTGATCCGGGATACCGCCCGGCCGGTCAACCCATGGCTTGACGACGACTGTGTCGAGGTGGCGTTCGGCGACTTCGACGACGTCAGCAGTGTCGACGCCGCGATGAGCGGAACCGATCGGGTCTTCCTCACCTCCGCCGACGGACCGGACAAGGTCGCACACGAGAGCGCCGTCATAGCCGCGGCGCAACGCACAGGCGTCGAGCGGATCGTCAAACTCTCGGCGATGCACGCTCGCATCGGGTCGCCATTGCCCGCCTTCGACTGGCACGGGCGGATCGAACTCGAACTCGCCGACAGCGGGGTGCCGCACGTCCTCCTGCGTCCGGCGTTCTTTCTGGACAACCTGCTGATGGTTGCCCCGGGCGTGGCGGCGACCGGACACCTCGCTGCACCGACCGCAGGCGCACGGGCGGCAATGATCGACGTCCGCGACGTTGCCGCGTCTGCTGCGGGCGCGTTGATGTCGAACCGTGACTTGCGCGCCGGCTACTCGCTCACCGGACCGGAATCGGTGACCTTCGCCGAGGTCGCCGATGCCCTCGGTATCGCCACCGGACGGTCCGTCGTCTTCGACGACCTCACACCAGAGGAAGCCGCGCCCCGATTTGCGGGCGCCGGCCTGCCACCCTGGCTCGCTGCTCAGCTCAGCGGCGCGTTCGGCGTCATTCGCGACGGCGGGTTCGACGCGGTCTCCGATGGGGTTTCAGAGCTGACCGGGCGCCCGGCGCACGACATTTCTTCGTGGGTGCACATGCACGCCCCAGCGTTCGCCGAACCTGCCACGGCTGCCACGGCCGCGCGTCAAACCTGAGATCGTCAGCCGCTTGACGTGCCTTTGGGTACCGGACGTAGCGTGGTGCCATGACCTTTGCGGGATTTCCCGAGGCGGCGCTCGACTTCTACGACGATCTCGAGATCGACAACAGTAAGGTCTTCTGGGAAGCGCACAAGGAGATCTACACGAACGCAGTCGCCGCGCCGATGGCGGCTCTCACCGATGAACTGGCCGGGGAATTCGGTCCGGCCAAGATCTTTCGGCCCTACCGAGATGTCCGGTTCGCCAAGGACAAGACGCCCTACAAGACGCACCAGGGTGCGTTTGTCGCAGTGGGCCCGGCCACCGGGTATTACGTCCAGATCGGCGCACCCGGAGTGCGCGTCGGGGCGGGGTATTACGAAGCACTGGCCGAACGGTTGGCCGCGCTGCGCAAAGCCATCGACCACGATCGCCACGGACCGCAACTCGAGCGCATTCTCAAGAAGCTCAACACATCCGGCTGGGAAATCGGCGGCAATCGGCTCAAGACGGCACCGCGCGGATGGGATTCCGACCATCCCCGGATCGATCTGCTTCGACACAAATCACTCACGGTCGGCAAGGACTACGGTTTCGACGAGGTCATCCACGGCCGCGCGCTCGTCGGCAAAATTCGTGCCGACTGGCGGGCGACAACACCTCTCGTCGAGTGGATCGCCCGGCACGGAACGAACTGACTTCCGTCGGTGCCCAGCGCCGTCGTCAAACCAACCCTGTCGTCAAGCAGCTGGCTGAGAACACCAAGGGACCAAATACTCCTGCGCGGTCGGCTCGGCGATCGTATCGTCACACGCATGGAAAGCATGTGGATGATGCCCGCCGTTGCTCTGTTGTCCAGCGTGATCATCGGGATCGGTTTCTTCATCGGAATCCCGGGCAAGAAGGACCGCGACTGACACCCGCTTCGGCGCCCACTCCCTCACCACCGCAATTGCGACAGCGGCGGCGTTGGGAGCTGCCGCAATTGCGGCGCATCACGATTCGAACGCCGTCTTTCTCAACCTGACACCACGCGCGGACACGTCGTAATAGCATCGAGAAAGGTGCACGGGCACCGTGGAACTGCGGTGCCCGTGAGTGCACGAAAAGGTGCATCGCACCCGTGTTTCGGCACTCATAGGTTTCAGGCACTCAAAGGAGAGTCATGGCCACGAACTCCGCAGCCGATATCGTCGATAGTGTTGGCGGTCCCGGCAATATCGAAAGCCTCACCCACTGCGCAACTCGATTGCGTTTCCAACTGCGCGACTCGTCGCATGTGGATCAAGAAGTCGTCGAATCGGTTCCAGGCGTGCTCGGTGCCGTACCGCAACAGGGCAACCGTTATCAGGTGGTCATCGGCGGCGCTGTCGAGTCGGTCTACAACGACATCATGGCGCTGCCCGAGATGAAGGCCCGCGACTCCGCGGCCGCCATCAAGGCCGCCGAGCGCTCCAAGGGTCCGCGCGGGAAGTCCGCCTGGCTCGACTCACTGTTCGAGTACCTGTCCGATTCCTTCCGACCGATCCTCGGCGCTCTGCTCGGCGCATCGCTGTTCATCACGTTCATGTCCCTGATGAGCACGCTCGACGTGATCCCGAACTGGTCGAATCCCGATGAGGCATCGCAACTCTCACCGTCTTGGCAGTTCGTCAACCTGTGCTGGCAATGCGTTTTCGTGTTCCTGCCCCTGATGATCGCCTACAACGCGTCGAAAAAGGTGGGCGCCGACCCGTGGGTCGGTTTCTCGGTGATGGCGGTGCTGATGCTCCCGCAGTTCGCCAACCTCGAGCAGTACACGCACAAGGTGACCGTCGCGGGACAAGAAATCCAGATCGTCGACGTCTTCGGGATCCCGCTGACCTTCTTCGACTACAGTTCGCAGGTGTTCCCGCCGTTGATCATGGCGGCAGTTCTCGGCTACCTGACCCGCTTCTTGAAGAAACTGATTCCCGACAATGTCCAGCTGATCTTTGTTCCGTTCCTCGCGATGCTGGTCATGATCCCGTTGACGGCATTCCTGATCGGGCCGTTCGGCGTCTACGTCGGTGCCGGTCTGGCGGACATCTTGAAGTCGATCAACGATTTCTCGCCGTTCATCTTCGCGATCGTGGTGCCACTCGCCTACCCGTTCATGGTTCCGCTGGGTCTGCACTGGCCGATCAACGCGATCATGCTGCTCAACATCCAGCAGCTCGGCTACGACTACATCCAGGGCCCGATGGGTGCATGGAACTTCGCCTGCTTCGGCGCGACGGCAGGCGTGCTCGTGCTCGCCTGGCGCCAACGTGACCGGCAGATGAAACAGACCGCGACGGGCGCGCTGGCCGCCGGTTTGCTGGGTGGCATCTCGGAACCGTCGTTGTACGGCATCCACCTGCGATTCAAACGGATCTACCCGCGATTACTGGTGGGCTGCTTCGTCGGTGGACTCATCATCGGCATCGGCGGCGGTGTCACGACCAACGCGTTCGTGTTCACCTCGCTGCTGACCATCCCGGCCTTCGACAGCGTGGTTCTCTATGGGATCGCCGTTGCCGCGGCGTTCTTCACCGCCATGGTTCTGGTGATGATCTCTGGTTTCCGCACACCCGAACAACAGGCCGAGTTCGAGGCCATCCGCGACGCGGAAGAGCAGGAACGAGCCGAAGCCAAGGGGACCTCTCCGGTCTCAGGACCGGACGGTGGAGGCGGTGGCGGCGCCGGGCTGGCGGCGGGAGCTGCGGCCGGGGCGGCAGCGACCACAGCGGTGATCGACAGGCCCGACAGCGCCACAGCGACGCTGTCCAAAGCAGACGCCGACACCAAGGTTGCCGGACCGGTGACCGAGATCGGCGCCCCACTCGAGGGTGAAGCGGTACCCATCAGCGACGTCCCCGATCCCGTCTTCGCCAAGGGCACGATGGGGAGTGGTGCGGCGATCAAGCCTTCCGGCGACACGGTGTACGCGCCCGCCGACGGCATGGTGGTGGCCGCACAGCCGACGGGTCACGCCTTCGGTCTCGTCCTCGACGGCGGAATCGAGTTGCTGATCCACGTGGGCATCGACACCGTGCAGATGAAAGGCGACGGCTTCGACGTGAAGGTCAAGGCCGGCCAGAAGGTCACCGCCGGAACACCTCTGGTGACGTTCGACAAGGCCAAGATCGCGGCCGCCGGGTACTCCGACATCACACCCGTCGTCATCATGAACACCAAGAAATTCCCGTCGGTCACCCAGATCGGCACCGGCCAGGTGTCGGTGGGCGATCCACTCATCGCCGTCGAAAAGCCGGCGCCGAAGGAGTAACCGGGTCAGCCGACCTTTCCGTCGACGTAGTACCAGCGCCCGGACACCCGCGTGAACCGACTGAGTTCGTGCAGGGTGCCCGGGCCGTCTGGCGTCCGGTAGTAGGCAGTGAATCCCACTTCGCCCGCCGAATCGAAAGGGGTTCCGGCACTCACCGATTCGACGTCCAGTCGGTACCACCGCAGGTCGTCGGCGAGGTCGAGTTCCCTGGGCCGGGTGTCGGGGTGCCAGGTGTCGAGCAGGTAGTCGCGATCACCGCGGGCGAAAGCGGTGAAACGCGAACGCATCATCGCCTGGGCGGTCGGTGCCGGCCGCACCCGGCTCAACAGTGGTCCACAGCATTCTCCGAAAACCAGTCCAGAGCAGCACGGACACCTCAGCGAGTTCGGGTCGGGCCGATCGGTGGCGGTCATCTCGTGATGATAGGTCCGGCCGACCCCCGACCTCGCACTGCCGACATCGCGCAGCCGATTCGACGGCCATCATCGGGCCGACCTGGTAGACAAAATTCAGGAGTATCAACACCGAACCGGATCGGGGCCGGCCGAGGAAAGGAAGGTGGAATACCCATGGGAGACCACGTCTACAAGGTCGTGGAGATCGTCGGCTCATCGACGTCGAGCACCGACGATGCCATCCGCAGCGCCATCTCACGCGCTGCCGAGACACTCGACCACCTCGACTGGTTCGAGGTGACCGAAACACGTGGCCACATCGCGGACGGACAGGTCGCACATTTCCAGGTGACCCTCAAAGTCGGCTTCAAGCTCGGGACCGCCGACGAGTCGTGAGCCCGCCAACCCGACCGTCCACCGGGTACGTCGAACATCGCTACGGCGGTGTCTCGGTCCTGATGGCCGACAACGGCGGAGCCGTCCCCTACGGCAACTCGGTCGTCGTGCATGGTTCGTCGGGGACGCTGGTGATAGATCCGTCGCTGGCACTGGACCGCGACCCGGTGGGCGCCGACGCGGTGCTGATCAGCCACGCACATGAGGACCACATCGCCGGGGTGCGCCATTTTGCGGCACCCACGTACACGCACGGACTCGACGCCGCTGCCGTCGCATCGCTCGAGGTGATGGTGGATCAGTACGGTCTCGACACGCAGGCCCGCGCTGAGATCGAGCAGTACATGGCCGACAGGTTCGAACTGGCACCCACCCGGCGGGTCGAGGGCATCGACGGCGGACACGTCTTCGACCTCGGTGACCGCACCGCGAGGGTGATCCACCTACCAGGGCACACCCCTGGTCACAGCGGAGTACTGGTGGAGCCCGACGGGTTCTTCTATGTGGCCGACATCGACCTCACATCGTTCGGGCCCATGTACGGCGACATCGGCAGCAGCGTCGACGACTTTTTGGCCTCCATCGCGGTCGCCGACGCGGTGGACGCCCGTTGGTTCGGGACCTTCCACCAGAAGGGTGTGATCGACGGCCGCGCCGAGTTCCGGACGCGGCTCGCCGCATATCGGGACAAGCTCCTCAGTCGCGAAGAGCGTTTGCTCGAGTTCCTGGACGAACCACGCACGATGGATGACATCGTCGGCCACCGACTTGTCTACCGCCCACACGTGCAGGCGCCCTACGTGCAGGCCGTCGAGACACGGACGGCGCAATTGCACCTGGAACGGCTGATCGGTGCCGGCGCGGTCGCCGAAGCCGAGCCCGGCGTGTTCCGGCGGGTGGCGTGACCCTGATCCGTCGGCGGTCAGATCCCGGCGGCCGCGACAAGCCGGTCGGCCAGCCGCGGTGACACGGCGGAGACCGCACGCAGCAAGCCGGCGTACGCGGGATACAGCTCGACCGGGCGAGTCGCGATGGCCCGCTCCACCCAGCGTGCGGCCTGGTCGGGAGTCAAGGTCGGCAGCGCGTCATAGTCGGCGGTCGGTGCGATCATCGGGGTTCTGACCAACGGAAAACCCAAGCTGGACACCGAGATCCCCGACTCGCGTTCTTCAGCACCGAGACTGCGCCCAACGCCGACAGCGCCGCCTTGGAAGAGTGATAGGCCGAGAACTTGGGCATCACCCCGCTGTGGTTCCCCACGTGCTGATGTTGATGATGTGGCCGGCTCCCCGTGCCCGCATCGCAGGCAACAGACCCAACGTCAGACGCACGGGGCCGAAGTAGTTGAGGGCCATCGTTCGCTCATAGTCGTGCACACGATCGGTGGCATCCCGGGCCCGTCGCCGTATCGATCGCCCTGCGTTGTTGATCAGGACGTCGGGTGAGCCGAACCGTTCGCCGATGGCGGCGACCAGGGCATCGATCTCGTCCGGTTTGGTCAGATCACAGGAGAACCACGATGCGGTACCACCATCGGCATTGATCGCGTCGCCACGTCGCAGTCAGTTTGTCGGGGTCACGCGCGACGAGCAGCAGCGTTGCGCCACGTGCGGCGAGTCGATGCGCGATCGCCTCGCCGATCCCGGAGGAAGCTCCCGTCAACACAATGGTGGTGCGGTTGAGTCGCGGTTCGCCACGAAATCCGGACAACATCGATCTCGGCGACGGGAGTGGGTTCAGAGCGAGGTCTTCGAACACCACCCCACGGTACGGGTCGACACCGCGTGTGCTCGGCGTCGGCCTCCTCAGGACGACGACGTCGGAATGGCGCTGAGGAACCTGCTCATCTCTTCCGCGACGATCTCCGGCTGATCGAGCATCGAGAGGACGGCGGCGTCGGGCACCTCGCGATACTGCGCCCCGGGGATGAGGCCGGCGAGACGGCGGCCGTGGTCGAGCGGCATCACCTTGTTGGCCGACCAGAGCACGAGGGCACGTCCACCGAAGCCCGCGAGTGCTTCCGTTTGGCGTACGAGGTCGGCGGCGTCGAACCTGGTGCGGAGGTAGGAACGCACATCGCGGCGGATCAGCTTGTCCCGCAGCACCGGGTCGGTCCATCGGCGCATCAGTGCGTCAGGTAGCGGGCTCGACGCCATCTGTCCGTACAGGACGGGCAGCCGACGCAGCCAGCTCACCCGCAGCGGTCGGATCCCGATCACCAGGCCACCCGGGATGCGCCCGGCGAGCGCGACCAGTCGACCGGGCAGCCCTGGCGGGAAGTTCTCGAATGCCTCGCACGGCAAGATGACCAGCTGGGCCACCCGGTCGTCTCGCCCCATCGCCGTCAGGAACAGACCACCTCCCCAGTCGGTGTGCACCAGGGTGACGTCGTCGAGGTCGAGTGCCTCCAGAAAGTCGGCGACGAGTCCGGCCATGCCGGTCATCGAGAGATCCGCGTCCGCATGCATGGGGAGTCGGTGAGAGCCGAACGGCAGAAGCGGTCGGATGTACCGAAACCCGCTCGGCAGCAACGGCATCACCCGATCCCACAACGACTGGTCCATCAGAAGTCCGTGGAGGAGGACGACCGGCGGCCCGTCCCCGTCGACGAGATACTCCACCTGCCCACTCGGAACGTCGACCACCGGCATGCCCAGACCCTTTCAGCGGCGTTTCCCGACTAGAACGTCCATTCTAGAGTGTTCGTTCTAGGATGGGAAGATGAAGACCGAGGATCGCATCGTCGTGGCCATGGCGGAGATCATGCGCCGCCAGGGTTACAGCGGGACGGGGATGAAACAACTCGCCGAGGCGGCGGACGCGCCGATCGGCTCCATCTACCACCACTTCGCGAACGGGAAGCGCGACGTCGCCGCCGAGGCGATGCGTCGATCGGGGGCCGCCTACGGCGAACTCGTCATATCCCTCCTGGCTCCGCAGGGTGACATCGCCGAGGCGCTGATCGCGGCGTTCACACTCGCCGCCGAGACGATCGCCGAGAGCGATTGGATGAACATGTGCCCGGTGGGCACGGTGGCCGCCGAGATCGCCGACACCGAGCCCGAACTGCGTGGTGTCGCAGCGGGTGTCATGACCGGTTGGGTCGAGAGCGGCGCCGAACTGCTGCGGTCCCGAGGCCTCGGCGACTCCGATGCGCGCGCTTTGGCCGACGCCATCGTGTCGGGACTCGAAGGCGCGTTCATCGCCGCGCGCGTCCGCCGATCCACCGAACCGCTGCTGGCGACCGGCCGGGCCCTGGCCGCCTTCGCAAAGACTTTGCCGGTCAACGAGTCTCGACCGTCGGCCGATCACAGCTCGGCGAGGTAGGCATCCACCTTGTCGGCCTTCACGAGAGCCGGTAGGACAAAGCGCAACTGTGCGGAGATGTACTGGTCGAGGTCGAACCCGGGCGCGAAATGCCAGTGCTTGAGTGCCCATCCGTGGGCAAGCATCATCAGGTCGAAGACCACGAGGTCGACGTCGACGTCGTTCATCACTCCACTGCCGATGCCCGCGGTGATCGCGGCCCGCATGGGTGCCGACGTCTCGACCTCGAGTTCCTTGATGCGTTCGCGGCCCTCGGCGTCCAGAGTCCTACTCTCGCGGTACGTGAGGACGACGGCGTCGCGATTCTCGTCGACGATGGTCACGTATTGGCGAAAGCCGGCTATCAGTTGTTCCACCGGGTCGTCGCCCACGCGGTCCATGGCCGGCTGTAGTTGATCCCGGAACGTCTCCAAGATGTCGACGATCGCGGCCAGCAGGATGTCCTCTTTGCTGCCGAAGTACTTGTAGAACAGGCCGACGCTGACCTGCGCCTCCTCGGCGAGTGCCTGCATCGACATCTGATGAAACCCGGTGCGCCCCATGACGACGACGGCCGCGTCGAGCAGCTGCCGTCGGCGAGAGGACACGCGGACCGCGCGCACCGCATCCTCGACGGCCAGGTCTGCCGACGATCGTGCGGCCGTTGTCTTGGCCATCTGCCCTCCTCGGTTGCGGGATGAATCGACGTTCATTCACTATGACATGGTCAGCTCACCAGCGCCTTCGAGGCTCTCGGCTGGCGCCTCGAGCACCTCAGGCAGCGGGTGGAACCTCCAGTTTTCGACGCTCAGGCAGCGGGTGGGCGACCCGAGCACCTCAGGCAGCGGGTGGAACCTCCAGTTTTCGACGCTCAGGCAGCGGGTGGGCGACCCGAGCACCTCAGCAGCGGGGGCGGGTTTCCGGAGATCAGATCCCGAGATCCTTGGCGACGATGGTCTTCATGATCTCGGTGGTCCCGCCGTAGATCGTCTGGATGCGGGCGTCGATGAAGGCGCGCGACACCGGATACTCCCGCATGTACCCGTAGCCGCCGTGCAATTGCAGGCAGCGATCCGCGGTGCGGACCTGCAGCTCGGTTGCCCACCACTTCAACTTCGCCGCCCGCGCCGCGGTCAGCTTGCCGTCGACATGCTCGGCGATGCAGTCGTCGAGAAAGGTTCGTGCGATGTCGAGTTCGGTGGCGATCTCGGCGAGCACGAACTGGGTGTTCTGGAACGACGAGATCGGCGATCCGAAGGCCGTCCGCTCACGCACGTAATCCAGCGTTCGCGCGAACGTGCCCTCCGCGGCGGCAACCGCACCGATCGACAGCGACAGCCGTTCCTGTGGAAGGTTGCGGACGAGCTGGTAGAAGCCCTCGCCCTCGGCGCCGACCCGGTTGGCGACGGGCACCCGCATGTCACTGAACGCCAATTCGCTGGTGTCCTGCGCGTGCAGGCCGATCTTGTCGAGTTTGCGGCCACGCTCGAACCCCGGGGTGTCGGCCTCGACGACGAGCAGGGTGAGGCCCTTGTGCTTGTCGGTCCCGGTGCGGGTGGCCACCACGAACAGGTCGCCGTTGCGCCCATTAGAGATGAAGGTCTTGGACCCATTGACGACATAGTGGTCGCCGTCGAGAACGGCGGTGGTGCGGATACCCGTCAAGTCGCTGCCTGCACCGGGTTCGGTCATCGCGATGCCGAGGACGGTCTCGCCACTGACCACACCGGGAAGCCAGCGCGCCTTCTGCTCGTCGTTGGTCAGCTCGACCAGGTACGGCAGTACGACGTCGTTCTGCAGCGAGAAGGCGATCGCCTCGGCCGCGGCACCGGTTCGCGCAGTCTCCTCGATCACGATTGCGTGGTACCGGAAGTCGTCGACGCCGGGGCCGCCGAACTCCTCGGGTACGGGGAATCCGAGGAGCCCGTTCTTACCTGCCTCGGTGAAGAGAGTTCGGTCCCACTGGCCGACCTTTTCCCAGTCTTCGTGTGCGGGCGTGATCTGGTCGTCGACGAACTTCGCGACGGTCTCCCGGAAGTGCTTGTGCTCGATGTCGTGTGTGAGGGTGCTCATCAGTCGTCCTTAGTGGTGCTGTTCAGCGGAAGGCGTTCTCGCCGGTGAGGGCCTGACCGAGCACGAGCTGGTGCATTTCGGGTGTGCCCTCGTAGGTGAGCACCGATTCCAGATTCACCATGTGCCGGATCACGGGGTACTCCAAGGAGATTCCGTTGCCACCCAGGATGGTGCGGGAGGTCCGGCAGATCTCGATGGCCTCGCGGGTGTTGTTGAGCTTGCCGAAGCTGACCTGATCGGGGCGCAACCCGACGGTGTCCTTCAGCCGGCCCAGGTGCAGTGCAAGCAGCTGCCCCTTGTGCAATTCGACCGCCATGTCGGCGAGTTTGGCTTGCGTCAACTGGAATCCGGCCAGCGGACGTCCGAACTGGGTGCGCTGCACCGCATAGTCACGCGCTGCCTCCCAGGCCGAGCGCGCCGCACCGATCGCGCCCCAGACAATGCCGTAACGTGCCTCCGACAAGCTCGACAGCGGGGCCTTGATCCCCTTGCCCTTGTGGAGGTCATCGTTGCCGGGCATCAGCGCGTCGGCCGGCAGCCGGACGTTGTCCAGAACGATCTCGCCGGTCGTCGAAGCGCGCAGGGACAGTTTGTGTTTGATCTCCGGCGTGCTGACTCCCGGGGTGTCGGTCGGCACGATGAATCCGCGAACACCGACGTCACCGTCGCCGAGATCGGTCTTGGCCCACACGACGGCGACATCGGCGATGGGCGAATTGGTGATCCACATCTTTCGGCCGTCGAGGATCCAGTCGTCCCCGTCGCGCCGGGCGCGGGTCTTCATCGACGCAGGATCGCTGCCCGCGTCGGGTTCGGTGAGACCGAAACAACCGATCGTGGTGCCTTCGGCCATCGACGGCAACCACCGCTGCTTCTGCTCTTCGCTGCCGTTGTTGTAGATGGAGAACATCGCGAGTGAGCCCTGCACCGACACCATCGATCGGATGCCCGAATCGGAGGCCTCGAGTTCCAGGCAGGCCAGCCCGTAATGCACCGATGACGCTCCACCGCAGCCGTATCCGTCGAGGTGCATACCGAGCACTCCGAGTTGACCGAACTCCTTGAACAGATCGCGGGCGATCGGGATGCCACCGTTCTCGAACCACTCCGCGATGTGCGGGGTCACGTTCTCGGCCAGGAATCCGCGAACCGAATCGCGCAGCGCGAGTTCGTCGTCGGAATATCCGAGGTCCAGATTCAGCGGATCGGCGACGGAGAACTTGGGTGTGGTGGTGACGGTGCTCATCGGGTGACTCCCTCGGTTGTCTGGGTTGCCTGGGTTGTCTTGGGCGCACTGAACGCGCCGGCGGCCATCTCTCCGGCCGCGGATTCGGTTGCCTTGTAGTGCAGCTTCTTTCCGGTGGCCGACACCGGCAGCGCATCGATGATGCGGTAGGCGCGCGGTCGCTTGAACTGCGAGAGCATCGGATGGTTACGGCAGTAACTGTCGAGATCCTCCGGTGTCGGCGCTGCTCCGTCGACCGGCAGAATGTAGGCGACGACGAGTTGGCCCCAGCGCTCGTCGGGTACCCCGACGACCAGCGAATCCGCCACGTCGGGATGGCCGTTGAGGGCTTCCTCCACCTGGACCGGATGCACGTTCTCACCACCGGAGATCAGCATGTCGTCCTTGCGGCCGACGATGGTGACGTACTCGTCGCTGTCCCAGGTCGCCAGATCGCCGATGTGCAGCCAGCTGCCGTGGTACTTCGCCTTCTCCTGCAGCGGCGAGTCGTAGTAGGCGGCAGCGCATTTCGGCGACCTGATGATCACTTCGCCAACCTCGTTGCCGTCGCGGGCGACGATCTCGTCGGGGTCGGCCAGATGCCCGTCGTCGTGCACCTTCACCACGCGGACGTCGTCGTCGAGGCACGCACGCCCCGCGGTGCCGGCATGATCGGGCAAATCGGTGGGACGCAGGAAGGTGTTCCAGAATCCCTCGGTACTGCCGTAGCCGTTAAAGATCCGCGGTGTGAGCACGTCCTGATAGTGCAGTGCGGCTTCGCGTTCCAGCGGCGCACCCATCGTGACGATGCCACGCAGGCTGGACAGGTCTCGTGGCCTCGCCTGCTGCGCAGTGGCCAGCATCGCCAGGTTGGTCGGTGCCCCGATGAGGAAGGTCAGCCGGTAGCGCTCCACCCAGTCGAGTGTCTGCTCCGGGTCGAAGGTGCGCATCGGCACCAGCGACGAACCGAGGTAGAAGGTGGGATTGGGTCCCGCGCAGTAGAGTCCGCCGCGGTGGAACCACGGCGTCATGTTCAGCGTCCGATCCTCCGGCGACAGCGGGAAGTGCATGATCACGTCGTGCGCGGAGAAGATCTCGATGGCGCTGTTCATCGGCACCGCCTTGGGCATGCCGGTGGTGCCCGACGTGTAGAGACGGGTCGTCTCGTCGAACACCCCGCGCGCGACGGTCGGGACGGGGCCATCCGACGGCAGGTCGGTGAACCGGATGGACACCGAACCCGGTACCAGATCACCGGATCCGACGCCGACGAGGATCTCCGGTGTGTGGTCGGCGCGTTCGATCGCATCGGTGACCATCGCGGTGAAGTCGGTGTCGTACACGTAGACCTTGGGCCGGCTGACGTCCAGGATCACCGCGGTCTCTCCGGCCGCGAGCCGGAAGTTGACCGGGGAGCCGACCGCCCCGGCCGCCTGACAGGCGAGGTAGAGCTGCGCGAACTCCGGACCGTTGAGCAGCTGGTAGGCCACCACGTCGCCCTCGCTCACACCGCGCTGCGCCAAACCAGCGGCGATCGCGTCGACCGCGGCGCCGAGCTGGGCGTAGGTCCACTCGGTGTCGGTCAGCGGGTCGATCATCGCAATCGCATTGGCGTATCGGGATACGTTGCGGCGGAATCCGTTCAGATAGGTGAACTCGTGCTCGAAGAAGGCACGGTACTGGTGTGCGTCGTACACATACTCTTGTGTGTCGCTCATTGCTGATCTCCGATGATCGATCCGGTTGACGACTCAGCCGGTCTGTGTCGATGAGGATGGCCGGCTCGGCAAGTGCAGTTCTGATTGCATGTTCGTCACGTCCGCCTAGCCGGCCATGGTGAGTCCGCCGCTGACGCTGATCACCTGGCCGGTGATGAACGACGCCGCGGGTGAGGCGAAGAACAGGACGGGTGCGGCGACCTCGTCGGGCCGGGCGAGCCGGCGGAATGGAATCGCCTTGACGAGAGCCTCTTTGAGCTTGTCCGGCTGCGCCTGGAACAGGGGCGTGTCGGTCGGTCCGGGGCAGACGGCGTTGACGGTGATCTGGTAGCGCGCCATCTCGCGGGCGAGCGACTTGGAGAGCGCGATCACGCCGCCCTTGGCGCCGGCGTAGATGGATTCTCCGGCACTGCCAACCCGGCCTGCGTCGGAGGCAAGGTTGATAACCCGACCGCCCTGCCAGCCGTCGGACTTGGATGCCTCCACCATGCCGGGGAGGAACGCGCTGGCCATGTGGACCGGCCCGAGATAGTTGATCGCGACCACCTTCTCGGCGAATTCCGTTGTTGCGTTGAGGAACTGGTCGGTGCGGTCCCAGCCGGCCGCGTTGACGAGGATGTCGGGCACACCGACCTCCGCGTTGACGGCGTCGCGTAGTTCGTCGACCTTGGCGCGGTCGGCGACATCGACGGACATCGGGACGATGTTGGAGTTCTCGGCGGCGGTCTGCTTGGCGGCGTCGAGGTTCATGTCGGCCGCCACGACGGTGGTGCCCTGCTCGGCGAACGCGAGTGCGATGGCCTTGCCGATGCCCGATGCGGCACCGGTGACGACGGCGATGCTGTTGGTGCTCATGATGATTCCTTCTCGTTGGGTCGCAGCGGTCAGGCGCCGACGTACTTGTTGAACTCGGGCATACGCTTCTCCGCGAAGGCCGCGGCGCCCTCGAGTCCCTCGGGTGAGTGGGTGAACAGATCGAGCGAGCTCATCGCGAGGTTCGACAGCCCCGCCTGATGGTCGGTGTCGGCGTTGAAGCTCTGCTTGAGGAAGCGCAGTGTGGTCGGCGACTTCTCGGCGATCTCCGCGGCGATCTTCTTGGCCTCGTCGAGCAGGTCGGCGGCCGGGACGACCCAGTTGACCAGACCCCAGCGCTCGGCGGTCTCGGCGTCGTACTGGCGGCACAGGTACCAGATCTCGCGGGCGCGCTTCTCGCCGACGATACGGGCGAGGAAGGCCGAGCCGAAGCCGGCGTCGTAAGAACCGACCTTGGGTCCGGACTGGCCGAAGCGTGCGGTGTCGGCAGCGATCGTCAGGTCGCACAGCACGTGCAAGACATGCCCACCGCCGATCGCAAGCCCATTGACGGCGGCGATGACCGGCTTGGGGATGTCACGGATTGTCTTGTGCAGGTTGCCGATCTCGAACATTCCGCTCTCGCTCGGCCCGTAGTCGCCGGTCTCGGCGCGCTGCTTGACGTCTCCGCCGGTGCAGAACGCCTTCTCGCCCGCGCCGGTGAGGATGACCGCCTGCACGTTCTTGTCTGCCCAGGCCCGACGGAACGCGTTGATCATCTCCTCGACCGTCTTCGCCCGGAAGGCGTTGTATCGGTGCGGCCGGTTCATCGTGATGATCGCGGTCGGCCCCTCGACGGTGTAGTCGATGTCCTCGTAGTCCATGGTGGCGCTCCCTGCTGCTAGCGTTTGTGACTGACCCTTCATGGTGAATGAATGTATATTCACTCAACCGAGGTGTCAAGGATCACGCGGAGGCGAGCGCGGAACGCCGACGACGTCGGTGGGTGGTCGCTGATCCGAAGAGTACTGCGACCAACGCTCTGACCTGGGTTTACGTGGTGTCGGGGGCGCGAGGACCCCGCGCGTCGACAGGGACCTCATTTCTGGTCAGAGACCTTCGGAACTGCCGACGGTCCCTGACCACAAGTGAGGTCTCCGTGATGGGTGGTCCGTTACGGCCACTTCGCCGACCCGAGGCGCGTCGCCGGCGAGTCGTGGTTTCAGAAACCGCGTGTCTGGTCAGAAACCCGAGGCGCACCAGCGGTTTCTGGCCACACCAGCGGTTTCTGGCGACCAATGCGGTTTATGCGACGAGGCCGCGCTCTTCCCGCCTCCATGATCGTCGGCAACGCCGACGGTGAGTCGCTGATCCGAAGAGTTCGGTGACTGGCGCTCTGGCCTGCGCATAAGCGTCCACCACCCCACCGCTCTCTGAGGTGCCCGAGGCGCCGGCCGAGGGATGCCTCGAAGGGCAGGCGAACGGGCCACGTCAGCGAGCCACCGGACCACTGAAAGTAGGGGAAGGTTCTTCCCCTACTTTCTGCCCCTGCTTGTTGAGTCGTCCGCGAGAAAATTCGCGGGGAGGACTCCAGGGGTAGGGGACGAGTTTCTTCCCCTATTTTTCGTGGATCATCGTTGCCGAGCCGCGCTCCACGGCCCTCTTCCCGCCTCCACGATCGCCGCCGCAGGCGGCGGGTGCGTCGCTGACTCGAAGAGTTAGGTCACCACCGCTCTGACCTGGGCAAATGTAGCTTGTCGAGGAGTCGCTCCTGACACTCTGTGTCCTGTTGGAGGATCTGTGTACTGCAGCACCCGGTTGACCTGATTCTACACAGGGTGTGGTCTGAGGCCACCCATGGCACATCACCGCCCAGAGCGGCCTCGGCTTCGGTCTGGCCGTGTCCCGCGTCGTCCTGCGAGAACTCGAGTTGAGTTGGAGAACGCGAGTGCTGCAGCACTCGCGTTCTCCAATTCGGCTCCAGTTGTCGCGGGCGCCAGCCGCGCGGAGGCCCCGGGCCTGATCCGAAGAGTTCGGTGACCGACGCTGTGACCTGGGAAAATGCGCGGCCGGCACCTATCATCCGACGACTGGATGGACGAGCTCACCCAGAGGTTGCAGTTTGACGCGGATGCCGCGTCAAACTGCAACCTTTGTGGGTACTCGTCTGCGGAGCGATGGGTTGGGTGACAATCGTGCCAAGGGTTGAGCCGTCCAGCCGACGTTGTAGCAGAAGGTGTCGCCTTCGCCGGGACGCGACGACCGACAATCGGTGACTGGGGTCGGGCCCGTCAGCCTCCGCTTCCGGGATGTTCCCGGACGACCACCGTCATGGGCCCGATCCTGCCCACCGGCCCTACCCCCCCACTTCCCGCCTCCATGATCGTCGACGACGTCGGCGGGTGGTCGCCGACTCGAGGAATTGAATGGACAGATCGCTCAAGCTCATCCATATGGCGAAGTCATGCGCACGTGCAGTTGCGGTCCTACACTGACGACACCTGACCGTCGGGGCCGTCGATTCTAGGAGTGACCATGGCGGTTGACGAACATCATGAGCATCATCTGGCCGGCGGCGTCGACAGCCACGATGAATCCGCGTCGTACCTGAGCAAGCGGCAACTGCAGAGCGGCAGTGCAGGCTGGCTTCTGTTGGCCGGCCTCGGCGTGAGCTACGTGGTCTCCGGTGATTACTCGGGCTGGAACTTCGGGCTGGGCGAGGGCGGCTTCGGCGGCCTGCTGATCGCCGCGGTCATCATCGCCGCCATGTACTTCGCACTGGTGCTGGGCATGGCCGAGCTGTCCTCTGCCCTGCCCGCGGCCGGTGGCGGCTACACCTTCGCCCGACGCGCACTCGGACCGTGGGGCGGATTCGCCACCGGCACAGCCATTCTCATCGAATACTCCATTGCACCGGCAGCGATCGCCACGTTCATCGGCGCCTACGTGGAGTCGCTGAACATATTTGGGATCAAAGACGGCTGGTGGGTGTATCTGGCGGCCTATGCGATCTTCATCGGCATCCACCTCGCCGGTGTCGGAGAAGCACTCAAGGTGATGTTCGCGATCACCGCGATCGCCCTCGTCGGACTGGTCGTCTTCTCGATTGCCGCGATCGGACACTTCGACGCCGGAAACCTGACCAACATCGCTCCCACCGATGCCGCCGGAGCGTCGGAGTTCCTGCCGTTCGGCTATCTCGGTATCTGGTCGGCCATCCCGTTCGCCATCTGGTTCTTCCTGGCCGTCGAGGGCGTGCCGCTGGCTGCCGAGGAGACCGCCAATCCGGAGCGCAATGTGCCGCGCGGCATCATCGCCGCGATGAGCGTCCTGCTGATCACCTGCGCTGCGGTACTGCTCCTCACAACCGGTGCCGGCGGTGCGAACGAGATGTCCGAAGCCGGAAATCCACTGGTCGAGGCGCTCGGTGATGGTGCCGCGGCCAAGGTGGTCAACTACATCGGCCTTGCCGGGCTCATCGCCAGCTTCTTCTCGATCATCTACGCGTACTCCCGGCAGCTCTTCGCCCTGTCACGCGCGGGTTACCTACCGACACAGTTGTCGGTGACCAACCGACGCAAGGCCCCGATGCTGGCGCTCATCGTGCCCGGCGTCATCGGGTTCGCGCTGTCGCTGACCGGCAAGGGCGAACTCCTGCTGAACATGGCCGTATTCGGCGCCGCGCTCAGTTACGTGCTGATGATGGTGAGCCACATCGTGTTGCGCGTCCGCGAGCCCAACATGGTCCGGCACTATCGCACCCCCGGAGGCGTGATCACCACCGGCTTCGCGCTGATCATCGCCGCGATCGCGGTGATCGCCACATTCCTGGTCGACGTGGTTGCAGCGCTGTGCTGTCTCGTGGTGTTCGCGCTGTTCATGCTGTACTTCGCCCTGTACAGCCGCCATCGGCTCGTGGCCAACTCCCCCGACGAGGAGTTCGCCGCGCTGGCCGAAGCCGAGGACGAGGTCCGATGAAGTTCAGCCAGACCATCTCGGGTACCACCTACACCTTCGATGGGCTCGTCGAACTGATGGCCAAGGCCACCCCCGCCCGGTCCGGCGATGAACTGGCCGGCTGCGCCGCCGACTCCGACGCCGAACGTGCCGCGGCCGCATGGCAATTGGCCGACCTGCCACTGTCGACATTCCTCGAGGAACTCGTTGTCCCCTATGAGTCCGACGAGGTGACCCGCCTCATCATCGACACCCACGATCGCAGCGCCTTCGGCGAGATCTCCCACCTGACGGTCGGCGGATTCCGCGACTGGCTCCTTGCCAACGTGACCCGCCCGGACGCCGCCGAACGGATCAGCTCCATTGCGCCGGCACTCACGCCGGAGATGGTGGCCGCGACGTCGAAGATCATGCGCAACCAGGATCTGATCCTGGTGGCCAAGTCGGCGACGGTCCGCTCGGCCTTCCGCACCACGATCGGTGTACCGGGAACCATCGCGACCCGACTGCAACCCAACCACCCGACCGACGATCCACGGGGGATCGCCGCCGCCACCCTCGACGGTCTGCTGATGGGTTGCGGCGACGCGGTCATCGGCATCAATCCGGCGACCGATTCGCCGCACGCCACCGCGGATCTGCTGCATCTCCTCGACGACATCCGGCAGCGTTTCGAGATCCCGATGCAGTCGTGCGTCCTCTCGCACGTGACGACCACCGTCGAACTCATCGAACAGGGCGTCCCGGTCGACCTGGTGTTCCAGTCGATCGCCGGCACCGAGGGCGCCAACACCAGTTTCGGTGTCACCGTGCCGATGCTGTTGGAGGCCAACGAAGCCGGGCGGTCGCTGCATCGCGGGACGGTCGGCGACAACGTCATGTACCTCGAGACCGGACAGGGCTCGGCCCTCTCTGCCGGCGCGCACCTGGGTACCGGCGGCAAACCGGTCGACCAGCAGACACTGGAAACCAGGGCCTATGCGGTGGCACGTGCGCTGGAACCCTTGCTGATCAACACGGTCGTCGGGTTCATCGGGCCGGAATACCTCTACGACGGCAAGCAGATCATCCGGGCCGGCCTCGAGGATCATTTCTGCGGAAAGATCCTGGGCCTGCCGATGGGCGTCGACGTCTGCTACACCAATCACGCGGAAGCCGACCAGGACGACATGGACACGCTGCTCACCCTGCTGGGTGTCGCGGGCGCGGCCTTCGTCATCACCGTGCCCGGTGCCGACGACATCATGCTCGGGTATCAGAGCCTGTCGTTCCACGACGCCCTGTACGTCCGCGAGGCACTTGGTCTACGGCCGGCGCCCGAATTCGAGGACTGGCTGTCGCGGCTGGGCATGGCCGACCGCAACGGACGCGTACTGCCCGTCGATCCGGCCACCTCTCCCCTGCTCTCGCTGGCGGCCCAACCATGACCGAGGATCGCCCGATCGAAGATGTGTGGTCGGATCTGCGGCGCACCACCCAGGCCCGGATCGGCCTCGGCAGGGCGGGTAATTCCCTTCCCTCACAACGCGTTCTCGAGTTCCAGGCCGCACACGCCGCGGCTCGCGACGCGGTCCACGACCCGCTCGACATCGAAGCTTTCGTCGATAGTCTCACCGATCTGGACATCGGCGACGCCGTGCATGTGCGGAGCCGCGCGGAGACCCGCAGTGAGTATCTGCGACGCCCCGACCTCGGCCGCCTGCCCGACGATCTGTCGCAGGTGCCGACAACCGAGGCCGACATCGGCATCGTCTTGGCCGACGGCCTGTCACCCCGGGCTCTGGTCGATCACGGCCACGGAATGCTCGCCGCACTGATCGCCGAATTCGACGGAACGTATCGGATCGCGCCGCCCGTGGTGGCCACCCAGTCGCGCGTCGCGCTCGGCGATCACATCGGCGAAGCGCTCGGCGTACTGACGCTCATCGTCGTGATCGGCGAACGCCCGGGTCTGTCGGTGGCCGACAGCCTGGGCATCTACATCACGCATCGCCCCGAACCGGGCAGAACCGATGCCGACCGCAACTGCATCTCCAACATTCACCCACCCGACGGACTGGGTTACGAAGCGGCGGCACACATCACCGCGGGTCTCGTATCCGGCGCACGTCGGCTGGGCAAGTCGGGCGTGGCCCTCAAGGACACGTCTCGAGCGGCCGTCGAGGCGGCCGAGACGCTGACCGTCGAGGGTTGAGATCGGTAGCAATAGGAGGCGCTGGGCGCCATCTATTGCTACGAAGTCGGCGACGAACGTCAGGACGCGAGGATCTTGGCCTTCTGCGCAGCGAACTCGTCCTCGGTCAGGATGCCCTGCTGGTACAGCGCGGCAAGTTCCTTGAGCTGGTCGACGGTGCTTGCGGCCGGCGCGGCGGGTGCAGGTGCGGGCTGCTGGTATTGCGGCTGCTGGGGCTGGGCGTACTGCTGCTGCTCGGAGGCGGCGCGTGCCTCCTGGTCGTAGGCCTGCTGCGACCACCGATTGGCCTGTCGTCGCGACACACGGTTGCTGACGGCAGTGGCGGTACCGGCGATGACGGCAGTGCGGGCGACGCCGCGAATCAAACCTGGCATGTGGTTACTCCTGGTTGTGAGATGTGATGAAGGAAGAAAAGACAGGGTCAGGCGGAATGGTCAGGCACCGGCGGATTCGAGGCGCTCGAGGAGATCCTGAACCGGAATCCGGCCGGACGCGACGACCTCTCCCCCATTGTTGTGCACGGCGGTCGCGAACGGGGCTGCCCACAGGTTCTCCCACACCAAGATCGCTGCCGCCGTGCCCGGCGCGATGGCCGCCGCCGCCTCGGACACGTCGTCGTCACCGATCAGATCCGTTGCGGCTCCGTCGAATACCTCGAAGTCGGCACCGAGTTCGTCGAGCGCGAACCGAGTCACGATGCCGTCCTCCGACTTGGCCACGAACACGACATCGATCACTCGCACGATGCCGCGGTCGACGAGATCGATCAGATGCGGAATCGCTTCGCCGGTCGGTTTGCCGGAGGTCCACTCGATCACGATGTAATCGATAGGACCGAGATCGCGCTCGGGGGCGCCGTCTGTCACGTCGCTGGTGGTCACTGCTTCTCAGTGCTCCTCGATGTCTGGCCCGGCTCAGTCCGGGCGGATAGATCTTCCCCGATGATCACCACACGCGCTCGGCGCCGTCTGCTCATCGCGAGACCGGAATCGATTGTAGGCGCGCGTCCAGCACAGGTGCCCGCGATCGACCCAAGCCGATTCCGTTTCACCCGAGGAGGACGACATGGCGCGGACGGCTAGCCTGACGAGATGCCCCAACTCAGCCCACGTCGATGGTCCGCCCGCGCGATCGTGGTCGGCGTTCTCATCGCGGTGGCCGGGATCTGTTACTCGTCGTGGGTGCTCGAGTTCTTCTGGTCGAGCCCCCTGGATCCGATGCGGACCTTTCTCAGTGAGCTCGACGCGGCGCATCGACCTCATCGCCAGGTCTACGTCGCAGGTGACCTCACGACGAGCGCCTGCGCACTGGTCGCGGGCCTGCTGGGACTCGTCCCCCGACCGCTCGCCCACGGCAAGATCGCAGTCACGGCCTTCGTCGCGCTGGCCGCGTTCGGCGCGTCGACGATGGCCGACGCACTGCTTCCGATCGAATGCATCGCCGGCGTCGATCCCGGATGCCGGCCCGACCCGAGTGGCCTGCTCCCCCAACTCCACCACGTTCATGCCCTCACCAGCACCCTCGCGGTGTTCTCGATCTTCACCACGATGATCGCGGTCACGCTGGTCGCGCTGCGGAGTCCGTCGTGGCCGCTGATGCGCCGGGTCGGTGCGGTGGTGTTCGCGATCGTCGTTCTCGCCACAGCGTGGATGCTGATCGCCGACAATCTGTCCGGCAATTACCGTCTCGGTCTCGCGCAGCGCATCCAGGTGGGCGGGATGTCGGTGTGGCTGATCCTGTGGGGTGTCGCCGTCGCCTGTGAACGCATGGTTGCTCAGCGCAGGTCGATGACGATGTCGCTGACTTCCTCGTCGTAGAGCGCCACGATGTGCTCGGCGTACTTGTCCGAGATGGGCTTACGCCGCAGCTTCATCGTCGGGGTCAGCTCGTCACCACCCGGATCCCAGGCCGCGGGTATGACGGTGAACCGCTTGATCTGCTCCACCCGAGACAGTTTCCCGTTGCCCACCTTGACGGCCGTGATGATCTCCTCGACCACCTTCGGATGAGCCGACACCGTCGCCAGGTCGGCGTCGGACATGTCGTGCGTCTTCGCCCGTACCGCCGCGGCATCCGGATCCAGCACCACCAGCGCCGAGATGTACGGTCGGCCGTCACCGATCGCCACCACCTGACCGATCAACGACGACGCCGCCTTCATCGCATTCTCGATGTTGGTGGGCGACATGTTCTTTCCCGACTCGTTGATGATCAGTTCCTTCTTACGGTCAACGATCGTCACGAAGCCGTCGTCGTCGATGGTGGCGATGTCACCGGTCGCCAGCCACCCGTCGGGGTCGATCGTCTCGGCAGTCTTCTCCGGCTGATTCCGGTAGCCGCGCATGTTCACCGGGCCCCGGATGAGCAGTTCGCCGTCATCGGCGAGTTTCGCCTCGACACCCCGGACGACCTTGCCGACGCTGCCCAGCTTGATCGCGTCCGGTGTGTTCATGGTCGACACACCTGTCGTCTCCGACATCCCCCACACCTCGAGCACCGGTATGCCGAGTCCGAGGAAGAACGACAGCACCTCGGGCGGAATCGCCGCCGCACCGGAGCCGGCGAAGGTGATCTGGTCCATGCCGAGCGCGGCGCGCACCTTGTGGAGGACCAACTTGTCGGCCAGCCCGTGCTGGGCACGTGTGAGTGCTCCCAGCGGCTTTCCGTCCAATTGGGCCTGCGCCGCCGCTGCGCCGACACCCAGCGCCCAGGACGCGAGGTTCTTCTTGACCGGACTGGTCTCCTGCGCCATCTTGGCCTCGATACCGGCCCGGATCTTCTGCCACACGCGTGGCACTCCGAAGAAGAAGGTCGGGTGCACTTCCGGCAAGACGGCCGCGATCTCGCGCGGATCGGTCACCGTGGTCACCTGGATACCCCGCACCATGTTCGCCCCGTGCGAGGAGACGCGGTCGGCTATGTGTGCGGCAGGCAGATAGGAGATCACCCGATCGTCGAAACCGACCTCGACTTCGTCTGCGAGACAGGCGAGTTCGGCGATCATGTTGCGATGGGTGATCTCCACGCCCTTGGGTGGCCCAGTGGTTCCGGAGGTGTAGATCAGGGTGGCGAGATCACCCGGCTCGACGGCCTGCCAGCTTGCGGTGAAGTCGAAGCCGTCGGGCGCCGGTGTCTGCTCGAGATCGGCCAGCGAAACAGCATCCGACGCCACACCGTCGACCACGATCGTCGTCGTCACGTTGGTCGATGCGGCCTGGATCAGCGGCAAGAACACCTGCTCGGTGACGACCACCGCGTTGTCGGCGTTGCCGAACAGGTACTCGATCTGTTCCGGTGAACTGGTGTTGTAGATCGAGAACGGGATGGCGCCCAGATGTAGTGCGGCAGTGTCGACCAGATGGAACTCCGGCCGATTGGTCAGCATGATGCCGACGGTGTCGCCACGTTTCACTCCAAGCGCGGCGAGCCCCGCAGCGATGGTCTCCACACGCTGTCCGTACTCGGCCCAGGTGATCTCCTGGATCCCGCCGGCGGTACGTAATGCCACCCCGTCGGGGCGCACCGTGATGGTCTGTTGAAAGGCTTGCGGAAGGGTCGAGACCGCGACACCCGTCTCGTGGGGGAAGGTGATCAGCTCCGGATCGGACACGATGGTTGTCCTCGATTCTGCACATGCATCGGCCAGGTATGACGGCGAAGTGCCCCGTCGCTTCGCTCGTCCGTGCCTCACAGTACTGCGCGGACATCAGCACCGGAACGGTTCCGCGCAACCGGTAATCGAATGGTAAAGAACGCAGCTAGATCGGCTGTTCAGCGCAAGTCGACGACGATGGCGCTCGGTTCCTCGTCGTAGAGCGCCACGATGCGCTCGGCGAATTTGTCGGCGATGGGTTTGCGCCGCAACTTCATCGTCGGGGTGAGCTCGTCACCACCCGGATCCCAGGCCGTGGGAATGACGGTGAACCGCTTGACATGGTCAGGAACCCCTCGTCGTCCAGGGTCCCGATGTCACCGGTCGCCTCGACGCGCTGTCCGTACTCGGCCCAGGTGATCTCCTGGATGCCTCCGACCGTGCGCAAAGCGACGGCGTTCGGTCGCACGGTGATGGTCTGCTGGGGAAAGCCTGCGGGAGGGTCGAAACCTCTACCCCGGTGTCATAGCGGTGCGCTATCGCGCCACCGGTGACAGCGTCCAGTCACCGGCACCGATGAGTTCGAGAACCTCGGTGTGATGCTGATCGGTGGTGCTGCGATGGCTCACCGACACCAGGATCACTTCCGGCAACTCCGAGCGGATCAGCGAGTAGAGCGCGTACTCCAGACCCTCGTCGACCGCCGATGTGGCCTCGTCCATGAACACCGCCCGTGGCCGGGTCAGCAGAATACGGGCAAAGGCCACACGCTGCTGCTCGCCCGGCGAGAGTACCTTCGCCCAGTCCTCTTCCTCGTCGAGGCGGTCGACGAGGTGCGGCAGGAACACCGCCTGCAGCGCCGTGCGGATCGCGTCGTCGCCGATCTCGGTGGGCAGCGCCGGGTAGGCGACGACGGTCCGCAGATCGCCGAGCGGAATGTAGGGCATCTGCGACAGGAAAAGGGTTTCGTTTCCGGCGGGGCGGGTGAATTGACCTTCCGCAAATGGCCACAGCCCCGCCAGGCCACGCAGCAGCGTGGACTTCCCGGCTCCCGATCGCCCCTTGACGACCAATGCCTCGCCGGGGGTCAGCTCTAGGTTCAGTGCTCGGATCAGGTCGGTGCCATCGGGGGTCGCGATGCGTACGTCGGCCAACTTCACGGTGCGATCGCCGTCGAGCGTCGCCATCGCGGGAAGTTTCCGAGACTTCGCGTCGGCGTCGGCAAGACCGTCGAGACGGATGATGGACGCGCGCACCTCGGTGAATTCGTCGTAGGAGTTTCGGAAGAACGACAGGGCGTCGTGCATCTCGCCGAACGCCGAGGCCGTCTGAGTCATGTCACCGAGCTTGATCTGACCGGTGAAGAAGCGCGGCGCCTGCACGATGTACGGGAAAACCACCGACAGCTGACTGACACTGAAGTTCCAGCCGACGAAGCCCAAGTTCACGTAGACGATGCGCCAGAAGTTGTCGACGACAGCACGGAAGCGCGCCATCAGTCCGACATGCTCAACCTGCTCGCCGCGGTAGAACGCGACGTTCTCGGCACCGTCGCGAACGCGGACCAACGCATAACGGAAGTTCGCGGTGAGGCGTTCCTTCCAGAAGTTGAGGCGGATCAGCGGTCGGCCGATTGCGAAGGCGACGACGCTGGCGACCAGAACGTAGATGAGGACCAGCCACACCATCATGCGTGGGATCTCGATGCCGCCGAGCGTGATCGGACCGGACAGGTCCCACAGGATCATCGAGAACGCGACGATCGAGGTGGTGGCCGAGATGACTCCGTTGGTCGACGACCCGCCGTACCCCCAGAACAGTCGTTGTCCGGTCTCGGCGAGGTTGGTGATGTCGGCCTCGATGCGCTGGTCCGGATTGTCGACCCCGGGGTGGATGTCGTGCCGTTTGCCTCGGGTCTTCAAGAACTTCGACGGTCCGAGGTCGACGAATCGATTGCGATAGAACGCCCGACCTTCGAGCCAGTCTTCGGTGGCGTGCTCGGTGAGCCACCAGCGCAGTTTGATCTGGAATGCCGAACCGGCGTAGATCTCCACCATGGTGCGAAGGACGTGCAGCGTGGCGAGAATGCCGAACACGATCATCGAGTGCCAGAACCCGGTTTTGCCGGCGTCGACGTTGGCGGCACCTTCGGGTCCGCCCTGACCGAGTCCTTCGGCGACGATCTGGAGCGACGTGTACAGGTCGTTGCTCCAGTACGAGAAGAGAATGGTGACCCGCACGCCGAAGAGCGTGAGCAACGTCAGTGCGACGACGAGCAACCACGCCATGACTCGGGTCTCGCGATCATGGAAGAAGCCGCCGATCACTCGCCACAACGGTTTGCCCCACCGGCTGAAGCGCACCAACAGCGCTCCGACGATGGCCACGCTCAAAACAGTGATGCCGAAGGCCTTCGCCATCCACCACAGACTGGCCCAGACCTCGTTGCCCCAGTCGATGCTGTATTCCACTCCGGAAACCCTTCACGTTCGCGCGCGATCGGACCGACCGGCGAATGTGCGCGGTCGTGGTGTCGCGCTATTGCAGCTCCCCCAGAAAGCGAGATCGCAGTCTAACCCGGCCAAGAATCCGCGTCGCGCCGACTCGCGCGTCGACCGGAGGTCAGAGTCGTCGGTCAGAGCGGACGCAATACGACCCCGGCCGACAGCGCACTCTCGGACACCGTCTGGGTGTACACGCTGCCGATCTGGACCACGAAGTCGCCGCCGGTGGAGTCGACGTCGCGCACCTCGAACGGCAGGGTGCAGGTGCTGCCGTCACGATCGATGGTGCCCAACTGGGTCTCGCCGACCGATCGGCCCCGATCGTCGTAGATCCGCACCGGTGTGCCCGCGCTGATGATTCCGCCAGGCGTGGTCGCGGTCTTGGTGGTGCAGTCGACGGCGACGCCGCCCTTCGCGTCGAACGCACTCGAGAGCAGGTATCCGACGAGAAGCGCGAGGATCGCGATCGTCGCGAAGATGGTCGCCCCGATGGCGCTGGCCGCGATGATCCACGGGCGTGTGCGACGCTGCCACGTTCGTCGGGGCAACGCGGGCCCGGGGTCGAGCCAGAACTCGGGAGCGACGGTGGGTTGTGGTGCCCAACCCATGGAGGAACCGAACTGCGGCTGGGCGCCGGGATATCCGGCCGCGGGAAAACTGCCCGTGCCGTGTTGACCCGAGGCTCGTTGATCGGTGGGGCCGGTCGTCATGGCGACCAGTCTGCCAAAGCGAGCCGTCGTGATGCGCCGGACGGGTGGCCGGTCGGTTCTGCCAGTTAGTTCTTCGGTGGGAAGTATTTGATGAGGGCTTCCTGGACCACCGACGTCGCCAGGGTCCCGTCGCGCATCCAGAACCGGCCCGAGCCCATGCCGCGCGACCCGGTGGCGACCGGGGAACGGGTGGCATAGAGCAGCCAGTCGTCGAAGCGGAATTCGCGGTGGAACCACATCGAATGGTTGACCGTCGCGGCGAACAATCGGTCGATGCCCCAGGACAGCCCGTGGGTGGTGATGATCGAGTCGAGCACCGTGGTGTCCGACGCGTAACACATCGCCGCGACATGCATGATCGGATCGTCGGGCATCTGGCCGTCGGCCTTCATCCAGACCCGGTTGTCCTTGAGGGTCTCCCCCGCCTCCCGCACCTTCCACGTGGGGTCGTTGGCGAAGCGAATGTCGATGGGGTGCAAGGCATTCACAAAGGTCGCGATGCGATCCTCGAATCCTTTGAAATGCTCGCCGAGCGGTGGCAACTCTTCGGGATAAGGCACCTGCGGGATCTCGACGGCGTGTTCGAGGCCGGCCGCGTTGTCCTGGAATGCGACGAGCATCGTGAAGATCTCCTCGCCCTTCTGGATCGCGGTGACCTGACGATTCGCGAACGACTTGCCGTCCCGGAAACGGGCGACGTGATACTCCATCGGCAGAGCGACATCGCCGCCGCGGATGAAGTGGGCATGCAGAGCGTGAATGGGCGGATTGCCGCGCGTGAGCGTACGTGCGGCGGCGACCACACCCTGGCCGAGAAGTTGCCCGCCGAACGTGCGCGCCGTCTTCTGTTCAGGATGCTGCCCGAGGAAGAGGTTCTCGTCCCGCCGTTCGACGTCGAGCAAGGCGAGCAGCTGTCCGAGGTCGTCGGATTGGTCGGTCATCCCCCAACCCTATGGTGCGGGCGCCACTTCACGGCCTGCGGCCCGCCGTTGTGGGGCACGGCCAGGGAAACACACGATGGAGGCGGGAAGACTCCCCAGGGAGCGGATGGAGACTCAGTGGTCCTGTTCGCCGATGCGGTGCACGTGGATCATGTTGGTGGAGCCGACGGTGCCGGGTGGCGCGCCGGCGACGATGACCACGACGTCACCTTCCGCGAGCCGCCCGATGCGCAGCAGTTGGTGGTCGACCTGATCGATCATGTGGTCGGTGGTGTCGACATGGTTGACGATGAAAGTCTCGGTGCCCCAACTCAAGGCGAGCTGGCTGCGTACCGCCTGCGTCGGGGTGAACGCCAACAGGGGCAGTCGGGAGTGCAGCCGGGCCAGGCGTCGAACCGTGTCACCGGACTGGGTGAACGCCACGAGGGCCTTCACCTCGAGCCGCTCGCCGATGTCGCGTGCGGCATACGAGATGACGCCGCGCTTGGTGCGCGGGACGTGTGAGAGCGGCGGAACGTCGCGAGGTCCGCCTTCGACGGCGCGGGCGATCTTGTCCATCGTGCGCACGGATTCCATCGGGAACTTGCCGACCGACGTCTCACCGGACAGCATCACCGCGTCGGCACCGTCGAGCACCGCGTTGGCGACGTCGGAGGCCTCTGCGCGAGTCGGGCGCGAGTTCTCGATCATGGAGTCGAGCATCTGGGTGGCGACGATCACCGGCTTGGCGTTCTCGCGGGCCATCTGGATGGCCCGCTTCTGCACCAGCGGCACCTGCTCGAGCGGGAGTTCGACGCCGAGGTCACCACGGGCGACCATGATCGCGTCGAAAGCCAGCACGATGGCCTCGAGGTTGTCGATGGCCTCCGGCTTCTCCAGCTTCGCGATGACCGGGATGCGACGGCCGACGCGGTCCATCACCTCGTGCACGAGTTCGATGTCGGACGGGCTGCGCACGAACGACAGCGCGATCATGTCGACGCCGAGCTTCAGTGCGAACTCGAGGTCGGCGATGTCCTTGGCCGACAAGGCAGGCACCGAGACGTTCATGCCGGGCAGCGAGAGCCCCTTGTTGTTGCTGACGGGTCCGCCCTCGGTGACCGTACACAGCACGTCGGGTCCGTCGACCGAATCGACGACGAGACCGACCTTGCCATCGTCGACGAGGAGTCGGTCGCCGGGGCTGGCATCGCGGGACAGTTGCTTGTACGTCGTCGACACCCGGTCGTGGGTACCGACCACGTCGTCGACGGTGATGCGGACCTTTTCGCCGGTGTCCCACAGCACTTCGCCGTTCAGGGCGCCGTCATCCTCGAACTTGCCGAGCCGGATCTTGGGGCCCTGCAGATCGGCGAGGATGCCGACAGCCTTCTCGGTGGCGTCGGAAGCCTTGCGGATACGCGCATACACCTCGGCGTGGTCTTCGTGGCTTCCGTGGCTGAAGTTCATGCGTGCCACATCCATGCCGCATTCGACGAGTTCCTTGATGCGCTCGTCGGTCGCGGTGGCCGGGCCCAGGGTGCAGACAATCTTGGTTCGCCGTGTCACAACCTCACCTTAGTCCCGTCGTCGGTGCTTCTCTATGCATGCGGATAACGGTCACCGTTCGTGCATCTGGTGTTCGTGCTGGTAGAGCGGCCATCTTGGCTGACCGGAGAAATCAACGAAACCGACGCGGGTCAGCGCACCGACAGCGGCAACGCGGCGGGCCGGACCGGCGAAGGCAGATCCGACGCCCCCATCAGGAACTTGTCGACCGCGCGCGCAGTGGATCGCCCTTCGGCGATCGCCCACACCACCAGAGACGCACCGCGATGGGCGTCACCGCACACGAACACGCCCGGCGCGTCGGTCTGCCAATCGCTTCCACAGGACAACGATCCCCTCTTGTTGGGTTCGATCTGCAGATCCGTCAGCAACGGCGAACGCCGCACACCCGCGAAACCGATTGCGAACAAGGCGAGTTCGCATGGGATCTCGAACTCCTCGCCAACCGGTGTGACCACACGACGACCGTCGGGCTCACGCTGGACCGCCACCTCGGCGAGCACCATCGTCTTCACGTTGCCCTGCTCGTCACCGTCGAATCGCTGCACGGCCACCTGGTAGCGCCGTTCGCCGCCCTCGGCGTGTGCGCTGGATGTGCGCATGATCAGCGGCCAGGTCGGCCACGGCGACCGATTGTCGTCGCGGTCGCTGGGCAACTCGGGGTTGTAGTCCAACTGCACCACCGACGCCGCACCCTGCCGGTGCGCGGTGCCGAGGCAGTCGGCTCCGGTGTCGCCGCCACCGATGATGACCACGTGTTTGCCGGCCGCGGTGATCGGCGACGGACCGTCGCCCTCGCATTCCTTGTTCGCGGGCACGAGGTGCTCCATGGCCAGGTGCACGCCGGCGAGGTCGCGTCCCGGCACCGGATTGTCACGGGCTTCCATCGCGCCGATCGCGAGGACGACCGCGTCGTGGCGGGACTTGAGCTCTTCGACGGTGAGATCGGTACCGACGTCACAGTTGACGACGAATTCGGTTCCCTCTGCCCGCATCTGGGCGATGCGGCGGTCGATGTCGGACTTCTGCAGCTTGTACTCGGGGATGCCGTAGCGCAGCAGTCCGCCGAGCCGGTCGTCGCGCTCGTAGACCGTCACGTCGTGGCCGGCTCTGGTCAGCTGCTGGGCGGCGGCCAGTCCGGCCGGACCCGATCCGACCACTCCCACCGAACGCCCCGACTTGGCGGCGGGCGGCTCGGGCCCGATGATGCCTTCGGCCCACGACTCGTAGGCGATGGTCTTCTCGATGCGTTTGATCGTGACGCTGCCACCGGTGGTGGGCTCGGAGATCGACAGCACGCAGGCCGCCTCGCACGGTGCCGGACAGACCATCCCGGTGAACTCCGGGAAGTTGTTGGTGGCATGCAGCCTGCTGCTGGCCGCGTCCCACCGACCACGACGCACCAGGTCGTTCCACTCGGGGATCAGGTTGCCCAGCGGGCACCCCGCAGTTCCGGAGTGGCAGAACGGAATTCCGCAGTCCATGCAGCGTCGGGCCTGCGTGGACACCTCGTCGAGGATCTGCAGCGGGTTCTCCGCGTGCACGTAGACGTCGTCCCAGTCGGCGACGCGCTCGGTGACCGGGCGGTACTTTGCTTCTTTCTTCCGGATCTCCAGGAATCCGCGCGGGTCAGCCACGTGCCGCCTCCATGATCGCTGAATCGACGTCGCGTCCCTCGGCCTCGGCCATGCGGGCCGCGTCGAGTACGCGCTTGTAATCGGTGGGCATCACCTTGGTGAAGGCGAGGCATCGTCGTGGCCAATCGGCCAGCATCGACGCACCGATCGCCGAGCCGGTGAGCTCGGTGTACTTGGCGATGGTCTCGCGTAGCCACCCCAGATCGTCGGGGTCGGGACGCATCAACTCGACCATCGCCTTGTTCACCTTGTCCGGGTCGAGGTCGTAGACGAAGGCGATCCCGCCCGACATGCCGGCCGCCATGTTTCGGCCGGTCGGGCCGAGAATCACCACCCGGCCGCCGGTCATGTACTCGCAGGCGTGGTCGCCCACACCCTCGACGACGGCAGTCGCACCGGAGTTGCGCACGGAGAACCGCTCGCCGACCCGCCCGCGCAGGAACACCTCGCCCGACGTCGCACCGTACAGAATCGTGTTGCCGGCAATGACCTGGTCCTCGGCGATGAACCAGGCGTCGGGATCAGGCGCGACGACGATCTTGCCGCCGCACAAGCCCTTTCCGACGTAGTCGTTGGTGTCACCGCTGAGTTTGATGGTCACGCCCGGCGGGAGGAAGGCACCGAGGGACTGCCCCGCCGAGCCGTTCAGCTTCACCGTGATGGTGTCCTCGGACAGGCCTTCGGCACCGTATCGACGAGTCACCTCTGAACCGAGCAGCGTGCCGACGGTGCGGTTGACGTTGCGCACCGGCAGTTCGAGCGTCACCGGATGCGCGTCTTCGAGCGCCCCTTCGGCCAGTTGGATCATCGTCTGGTCGAGCGCCTTGTCGAGGCCGTGGTCCTGGCCGCGCACGCGCCGACTCGGCCCCTTGTCCTCCACCTTGCGGAAGATGGGACTCAGATCGAGTCCCTTGCTCTTCCAGTGCGCGAGCGCGGTGTCGGTGTGCAGGCGCTGCGACTGCCCGATCGCGTCGTCGAGCGTCCGATACCCCAACTGCGCGAGGTACTTACGAACATCCTCGGCAATGAAGCGGAAGAAGTTCACCAGATGCTCCGCCTGTCCGGTGAAGCGCGACCGCAACACCGGATTCTGGGTGGCCACACCGACGGGACAGGTGTCGAGGTGGCAGACCCGCATCATGATGCAGCCGGTCACGATCAGCGGCGCGGTCGAGAAGCCGTACTCCTCCGCCCCCAGCAGCGCCGCCATGATCACGTCACGGCCGGTGCGCAGGGCGCCGTCGCACTGGACGGTGATGCGGTCGCGAAGTCCGTTGAGCATCAGCGTCTGTTGCGCGTCGGCCAGCCCGATCTCCCACGGGGTGCCCGCATGCTTGAGCGACGTCAGTGGTGATGCGCCCGTACCGCCGTCGTGGCCGGAGATGAGCACCACGTCGGCGTGCGCCTTCGACACACCGGTCGCCACCGTCCCGACACCGACTGCGCTGACCAGCTTGACGTGGATACGTGCGTCGGAGTTGGCGTTCTTCAGGTCGTGGATCAGCTGCGCCAGGTCCTCGATCGAGTAGATGTCGTGATGCGGCGGCGGTGAGATCAGCGCGACACCCGGCGTCGAGTGACGCGTCTTGGCGATCCACGGGTACACCTTGTAGGCCGGAAGCTGGCCGCCCTCACCGGGTTTCGCGCCCTGCGCCATCTTGATCTGGATGTCGGTCGCATTGGTGAGGTAATCACTGGTCACGCCGAATCGGCCGGACGCCACCTGCTTGACGGCACTGCGGCGTTCCGGGTCGTACAGGCGGTCGACGTCCTCGCCGCCCTCACCCGAATTCGACCGCGCACCAATGCGGTTCATCGCGATGGCGATGGTCTCGTGCGCTTCTGCGGAGATCGAACCGTAGCTCATCGCGCCGGTGTTGAACCGCTTCATGATGTCTTCGGCGGGCTCGACCTCGTCGAGTGGGATCGGTTCGCGCGCAGCGAGATCGAATTCGAAGAGGCCGCGCAGCGTGCCGCCTTCGGCGGATAGTTTGTTCACCTCGTCGGAGTACTTCTGGAAGACCTCGGTCTGTCCGGTCTTGGTCGCGTGCTGGAGCAGGAAGATCGTCTCCGGGGTGAACAGATGGAGCTCGCCCTCGCGACGATACTGATACTCGCCGCCCACCTCGAGCCGGCGGTACACCTGCTCGGTGGCGTTCTCCGGGAAGGCACGATGATGGCGCAGCCGCACCTCCTCGGCCAGTTCGTCGAGCCCCACACCCTCGATCCTCGAGACCGTGCGGGTGAAATACTCTCGCACCACCTCAGACGACAACCCGACGGCCTCGAAAGCCTGTGCGCCCGTGTAGGAGCTGATGGTCGAGATACCCATCTTGCTCATCACCTTGAGCACGCCCTTGCCGAGCGCCTCGACATAGTTGCGGACCGCCTTCGACGGCGCCACCCCGATGAGTTCACCCTCGGCGATGAGATCCTCGATGGTCTCCAGCGCCAGATACGGGTTCACCGCGGCAGCACCGAATCCGATCAGCAGCGCGATGTGATGCACCTCGCGGGCATCACCGGATTCGACGACCAGCGCCACCTTGGTCCGCTCCTTGGTGCGGACCAGATGATGGTGGACCGCCGACGTGGCCAACAACGACGGGATCGGTGCGTGCTCGCGGTCGGTATGCCGGTCCGAGATCACCAGCGTCGTATGGCCTTCCGCGATCGCCTGGCTCGCGCGGTTACGGAGATCCTCCAGCGCAGCAGCCAGACCCGCGCCACCTTCGGCGACCTCGTAGAGACCGCTGAGGACCTTGGCGGACAGACCGGGGTTGTCGCCGTCGTCGTTGATGTGGACGAGCTTGGCGAGGTCGTCGTTGTCGATCACCGGCCAGTGCAGCAGGATCTGCCGGCACGACGCGGCGGTCGGGTCGAGAAGATTCTGCTCGGGCCCCATCACGCGTGCCATCGAGGTGACGATCTCCTCGCGGATCGCATCCAGCGGCGGGTTGGTGACCTGCGCGAAAAGTTCGACGAAGTAGTCGTAGAGAAGCCGGGATCGCTTGGACAGCACGGCAACCGGCGTGTCGGTACCCATCGAACCGAGCGGTTCGTAGCCGGAGGCGGCCATCGGGGTCAAGAGGACGCGCAGATCCTCCTCGGTGTAGCCGAAGGACACCTGGCGTCGGACCACCGTGTCGTGGTTGGGCTTGTACACCGGACGGTCCGGCAGGGTGGCGATGTCGAGCAGCCCTGCGTGCAGCCACTCGTCGTAGGGCTCGGCGTCGATCAGGTCGCCCTTGACCTCTTCGTCGGGGATGATCCGGCCCGCCACGGTGTCGACGAGGAACATGCGGCCCGGTTCGAGGCGGCCCTTGGAGATCACGTCGTCGACCGGCACCTCGAGCACACCTGCCTCCGACGCCAGGATCACCCGTCCGTCGCGGGTCTGCCACCAGCGTCCTGGGCGGAGTCCGTTGCGGTCGAGGACGGCGCCGACGACGCTGCCGTCGGTGAAGGTGACGCACGCGGGACCGTCCCAGGCCTCCATCAACGATGCGTTGAACTGCAGGAACGCGCGGCGCTTGGGGTCCATGTCGGGGACGTTCTCCCATGCCTCGGGCACCATCATCATCACGGCATGCGGCACGCTGCGGCCGCCGAGCACGAGCAACTCCAGCACCTCGTCGAGCGATGCGGAGTCCGACGCCTCCGGCGTGCAGATGGGGAACGCGCGGGCCAGGTCGCCTGGGATGAGCCCGGTGTCGAGGAGCGCTTCGCGGGCGCGCATGCGATTGCGGTTGCCGCGCACGGTGTTGATCTCGCCGTTGTGGGCGACGAACCGGAACGGGTGTGCCAGCGGCCAGGACGGAAAGGTGTTGGTGGAGAATCGGGAGTGCACGATCGCGATGGCGCTCCAGCAACGCTCGTCACGCAGGTCGTCGTAGTAGAGAGGCAGCTGCATCGTGGTGAGCATGCCCTTGTAGACGATCGTCCGGCTCGAGAGCGACGGGAAGTAGAGGCCGGTGCCGGCTTCCTCGATCTCCGGGGTGACGCGCTCGGCCTGCTTGCGGAACGGGTAGATGAACCGGTCGAGGTCGATGCCGGCGAGTCGCGTGCCTCCGGGGGCCGGCTCGACGGTCACGAAGAGTTGCATCATGTGCGGCATGCAGCCGAGCGCGGTTTCGCCGATGTCGGCACGCACGGCATCCACCGGAAGCTCGCGCCAGCCGAGGATCGTGACACCCTCGGCGTCGGCAAGCGCCTCGACCCGCTCGATGGCCAGTTGTCGAAGACCGGCGTCGGCGGGGAGGAAACAGATGCCCGCGGCGTAGGTGTTGGCGCCGTCCGCCGATGGTGCGGGAAGGTCGAAGCCCGCGGTCTCGCGAAGGAGTTCGTCGGGGAGCTGGATCAGGATTCCCGCGCCGTCACCGCTGTTGACCTCGGCTCCGGCCGCGCCGCGATGTTCCAGATTCTCGAGGGCGAGCAGACCGTCGGCGACGATCGAATGAGAGCGGCGGCCGTGAATGTCGGCAACCATTGCCACGCCACAGGAATCGACCTCGGCTTCGGGGTCGTACAGGCCCTGCTTGGCCGGAAGCGCAGAAAACAGCATCACTACCTCCACACTCGATCCGAGACGAATCGCACGCTGGATGTCCGTTGGGACAGCGTTGGCCCGTGGAGCACATATGCGTCGCGCAGGCGACCGGCCGATGACATGGGCTGCATCGAGGTGATCGTCGCGCGTCGCGAAATTCAAGTCTATCTGAACCGAACCCGAGACGTTGGAACTGCGGATCGGGGTCGCACGTGGGACGCGTGTGATCTTGGCGACCGAGCCGATGTCCGTGCTCACGGCGACCCACCGTCGACGTCGTCGGCGCCGCGGGCCTGTCGGGCGCAAGAAAGTAGGGGAAGAAACTTCTTCCCCTACCCTTGGTGTCTTCCCTCAGAAATTTCTCGCGGACGACTACGAACCCCGGGGAAGAAGTTCTTCCCCTAGATTTTGTTGGCGGACCCGAGCGCATTTGCCCAGGTCAGCGGGTCGGTTGCCCGCCTCATCGGATCAATCAGCGTCGGACTTGGATTGCGCTTCGTTCGTACCCGTCGAGTCCGCGTCAGCCTCACCGGCATCGGCCTCCGGGGCGACATCACCGGCATCGGCCTCAGCGTCAGCCTCACCGGCATCGGCCTCAGCGGTGGGCTCATCGGCGACGTCGGGGGTGTCGCCTGCTTCCTCGTCCACCTCGTCCACCTCGTCCGGTTCCGGTTCGACGCCTTCGGTCGCACTGGAGCTGTCGGGTTCGTCGCCGGACTCCCCCGTCGCCTCGACCTCGTCCTCGTCCTCGGCGATCTCCTCGGCGACGTCGTCCTTGGTCTGGGCGTCGGTCTCGGCGTCGCTGTCGGTCTCGGTGTCTGCGTCGGTCTCGGTTTCCCCGTCGGTCTCGGTTTCCCCGTCGGTCTCGGTTTCCCCGTCGGTCTCGGTTTCCCCGTCGGTCACCTCGGGCTCGTCGGTGGCCTCCTCTTCGAGATCGTCGCCGACCTCCGCCTGCTCGCCATCAGACTGCTCTGCCTCGTCCTCGTCTGCAGTGGTGACTGCCGAGTCACCATCGTCGGCGGTTTCGTCCTCGGCCGTGCTGCTGGCGGTTTCCTTCGCGCCATCGGTTTCCTCCGCGGCGCCGACAACGTCCTCGGGTTCGTCCTCGTCGCCGTCTTCATCCGCTGAAGTCTCGGCGTCGGCGACTTCGTCACCGTCACCATCGTCGGTCTCGTCTTCGGCGTCCTCGGCAACTTCGGCGACTTCGGCGTCCCTGGTGTCGGCGTCCTCGGCGACTTCGGCGTCTTCGGCAACAGACTCATCGTCGGCCTTGTCACCGTCGTCGTCGCCGACCAGCGCCGCCGTGCCAACGACCGCTGCGCCGGCGACTGCCGCACCGGCAACTGCCGTGCCGCGATCATCTTTGGTCTCGTCGATGTCGTCGAGGTCTTCGTCGTACCAGTCGTCGACGTAGCCGGCGATGCCGCGCTCTTCGAGTTCGGCCGCGCGTTCGGGGTGGTACATCTCCAGGCCCTGCTCACGACCGCGCGGTGCGATCACGAAATAGGCGGCAGCACAGGCAAATACGATTGCCGCGGTGAACACGTTGATCCGGATTCCGCCGATCAGGGTGGCCGGATCGGAACGCAGCAGTTCGACGCCGAAGCGACCCAGGCAGTAACCCGCGACATAGAGCGCGAACAGTCGGCCGTGGCCGATGCGGAAATGCCGATCGATCAGTACCAGCGCGATGACCAGCACGACGTTCCACAGCAACTCGTACAGGAACGTGGGATGGACAACCGCAACCACGTCGCCGTTGGAGACACCGGAGATCAAGCCGGGGTCGCGGTGGCCCGCGGAGTCCACGCGGTCGTAGATCTCCAGGCCCCAGGGCACCGTGGTTTCTCGGCCGTACAGTTCCTGGTTGAAGTAGTTTCCGAGGCGGCCGATGGCCTGGGCCAACAGGATCGGCGGCGCGATGGCATCACCGAACGCGGTTAACCGGATGCCGCAGCGTCGCGCACCGATCCACGCGCCCAGGGCACCGAAGAACACCGCACCCCAGATCCCGAGACCACCGTCCCAGATCTTCACGGCGTCGATCGGCGACTTGGGTCCGTCACCGAAATACGTCTGCCAGTCCGTGATCAGGTGATAGATCCGACCGCCGATCAAGCCGAACGGCACCGCCCAGATCGCGACGTCGAGGACCTCACCGTCCTGGCCGCCGCGTGCGATCCACCGTCGATTGCCCCACCAGACGGCGACGACGATGCCGACGATGATGCACAGCGCGTAGGCACGGACTGGGAAAGGACCGACGTACCACACACCCTGAGGTGGGCTCGGTATGTACGCCAAAATCGTTGTCGTCGGCCCGTCCAGGGCGGTCGGCAGCGTCACGCTGTCACCCTAACCGACACCAGAACACAGCCTCACACCATCCTCGGCGATGTCGGACGAACAGCGCGCGCAAGTCGGCAATGGTCACCGAGGCGATCGAACGCCCTCGGCGAGTTCGGTGACGAGGTCGGCAAGATGGTCGTCACCGGCGTGAGCGGCGGTCACCAGGGCCGAACCGACGATCACGCCGTCGGCGTATGCGGCGATCTCGGCTGCCTGCTGGCGGTTGCGCACGCCGAGACCCACGCCGATCGGGATGTCGGAGTAGGCGCGCACGCGGGCACACAGTTCGGGTGCGGCATCCGAGACCGCGTCGCGTGCGCCGGTCACACCCATCGTCGACGCGGCGTAGACGAATCCGCGCGATGCGTCGACGGTCAGCGCGATGCGCTCGGTCGTCGACGACGGTGCAACCAGGTAGATCCGGTCGAGTTCCTGTTCGTCGGACGCCGCATGCCATGCCGCGCCCTCTTCCGGGATGAGGTTCGGCGTGATCAGACCGGCGCCACCGGCATTGGCCAGATCGCGGGCAAACCGGTCCACCCCGTATTGCAGGACCGGATTCCAGTAACTCATCACCACCGAGTGGCCACCCGCGTCGGCAATCGCCTCGACAGCCGTGAACACGTCGCGCACCCGGACCCCGTTGGTCAGGGCGAGGTCGGCGGCGTCCTGGATCGTGGGTCCGTCCATCACCGGGTCGGAATACGGCACGCCGATCTCGATGATGTCGCAGCCCGCGTCGACCATCGTGCGGAACGACGACAACGAGCCGTCGACCGTCGGATAGCCCACGGGGAGATAGCCGATGAGGGCGGCACGGCCTTCGCTGCGACATTGCGCGAACACCGAACCCAACTTCGACGGCGGGGCGGTGACGGTCATCGGGCGGCTCCCGGTTCGGCGGCTTCGTCCTGCGAGGGTGGCGGGTCGAACAGATGGAACCATCGGGCTGCGGTGTCGACGTCCTTGTCGCCGCGCCCGGACAGGCTCACCACGATGATCGAGTTCTCGCCGAGTTCGCGTCCGAGCTTGAGTGCGCCGGCCACCGCGTGCGCCGACTCGATCGCCGGGATGATGCCCTCGCGTCGACTCAGCAGAGCGAGCGCGTCCATTGCCTCGGTGTCGGTGATCGGCCGGTAGTCGGCACGACCGGTGTCCTTGAGATACGCGTGCTCGGGGCCCACCCCCGGGTAGTCCAGACCCGCTGAGATCGAATGCGATTCGATGGTCTGGCCGTCCTCATCCTGCAGTAGGTACGAGTAGGCACCCTGGAAGGCCCCGGGTGTTCCGCCCGTGAAAGTGGCTGCGTGCCGCCCGGTCTCGACTCCGTCGCCGGCGGCCTCGTAGCCGACCAGGCGCACCGAGGCGTCGTCGATGAACGGGTGGAAGATGCCGATGGCATTGGAGCCGCCGCCCACGCACGCGACAACGGCGTCGGGCAGTCGCCCCGCCGCATCGAGGATCTGTGCCCTGGCCTCGAGCCCCACGACGCGCTGAAGATCGCGGACCATGGTCGGGAACGGGTGTGGCCCCGCTGCCGTGCCGAAACAGTAATAAGTGTTGTGCGCGTTGGTGACCCAGTCGCGCATCGCCTCGTTGATGGCGTCCTTCAGGGTGGCCGAGCCGTTGTCGACGGCAACCACCTCCGCGCCGAGCAGACGCATGCGGGCGACGTTGAGCGCCTGCCGATCGGTGTCGACACGGCCCATGTAGATGATGCATTCCATGCCGAACAGGGCACACCCGGTCGCGGTCGCGACACCGTGCTGACCGGCACCGGTCTCGGCGATGATGCGGTTCTTACCCATGCGCCGCGCGAGGAGAAGCTGCCCGAGCACGTTGTTGATCTTGTGCGAACCCGTGTGATTGAGGTCTTCGCGTTTGAGGAAGATTCGTGCGCCACCCGCGTCGTCGCGCAGGCGAGTCGCCTCATACATCGGCGACGGCCGTCCGACGTAATCGCGCTGCAGGCGGTCGAGTTCGGCGAGGTAATCCTCGTCGCTGCGCATCTTCTCGTAGCCGGTGGTGACCTCGTCGATCACGGCCATCAGCGCCTCGGGCACATGCCGACCGCCGTAGACACCGAAGTGCCCGCCCTCGTCGGGCTCGATCGAGGTACGACTGGTCAGGCCAACGCTGGCGGCCGGCACCTCGGTTTCACCGCGGATCGATGAATGCTGTTGAGCTGTCACAAGATCTCACAGACTCTCGGGCTCACACGGCGTAGGGCACCCCCCACCACCGATGTCAGCGAACAGGTTTCGGACAGGAAGGGTGGGTACCCGCGGTGACCAGCTCGCTGACCGCCGCACGGGGATCGCCGCTGGTGACCAGACCCTCGCCGACGAGAACGGCATCGGCACCGGCGCCCGCGTAGGCCAGCAGGTCGGCTGTGCCACGCACCCCCGACTCGGCGATGCGGATCACCTCGGTAGGCAGCCCCGGGGCGATCCGCGAGAACGAGTCGCGGTCGACCTCGAGGGTCTTGAGGTTGCGGGCATTGACGCCGACGACCGAGGCCCCCGCCTCCAGGGCACGGTTGGCCTCTTCCTCGGTGTGCACCTCCACGAGCGCGGTCATGCCCAGACTTTCGGTGCGGTCGAGCAGTGCCGCGAGGACGTTCTGCTCCAGCGCCGCGACGATCAGCAGGATGACGTCGGCGCCGTGCGCGCGGGCCTCGTGGATCTGATACGGGCCGACGATGAAGTCCTTGCGCAACACCGGGATGTTGACCGCGGCGCGCACGCTGTCGAGATCGGCGAGCGATCCGCGGAAGCGGCGTTCCTCGGTGAGGACGCTGATGATGCGCGCCCCGCCAGACTCGTAGGCGCGGGCCAGTTCGGCCGGGTCGCCGATCGTCGCGAGATCGCCCTTCGACGGACTTGCGCGCTTGACCTCGGCGATGACACCGATACCCGGCTTGCGCAGCGCGGCCATCGCGTCCTTGGGTGCGGGCGCCTTCGCTGAGGCCGCCTTCACTGCCGCATAGTCGAGAACTGCTTCACGCGCTGCGACATCGGCTTTCACTCCCTCGATGATCGAATCGAGGACGGTGGGCGTGCTCACGGCGAATGGCTCCCTTTCGCTCGTCGTGTGTTCCTCAGGGTAGCCCGCGGGCCTGCGACACCTGATCTCGGGTTGGCCGAAGCATCGACGCCGGTCTCCAGGCCCCGGTCTGCCCTTCGTGTGTCGAGCAGATCACCTGTGGTGCATATCGTCGGCGTCGCTCAAAGCGCTACCGACATCGCAGGACACGGTCTTATTTGCTGTCGAGATCCGTCGGATCGATACCGGTGTCGAGTGCGTCCCACATCATGCGTTCATTGGCTGGTGCGCCGTGAGGGTTCGGATCGTCGGACTTGGTCTGGACATCGGGCTTTGTCGCATCGTCGGGCTTGGTCTGGACGTCGGGCTTGGTCGCGTCGGCATCCGAGGTGGCTGCATTGCCAGACGGTCCGGACGGCGTTTCCGCATCCGTGCGGTTCTCGTGGTCTTTGCGTTTCTCGTAGTCGGCGAAGATCTTGCGTTCGAGTTCGTCGCGTCGCGCCGCCGGCGTCTGATACTTCGACGACATCGCCGAGCCGTTGACCACCCGTAGGAGCGCCACCGCAGCGGCCACCGAACAGACGGTGCCCACAAGGACCACCGCGCCTGCCCAACTGTTGGTGGTCACCAACAGGATGCGGTACTTGTCGGGGATGCCACCGGCCTTGGCGGCATAGATCGCGTCGGCACCGTTGACGATCAACGACAACGCGGGGAACGCCGCGAGCACACCACCGGCCGCGATCACGATCGCCAGCACGCGCAATGCCCAACCCCGCAGGGAGAACGCGGCCGCGATCGCCGCCAGCATCACCAATGCCAGTGGCGTCAGCCACGGACTCCAATCGGCACCCTTGACCACGAAGTCTCGTTGCGGTGCGAGCCCGTCTTCGGCGGACGCCGTCGCCCAGGTCATCCTCGATGCGGCCCAGAACGCCAGCGCCGCCGCCACGAGCAGGAGCGCCGCCAAGCCTTGACGCCGCCGAACCGATTTGCGCCGCAGTGCCTCGACGTCTTCGTCGGTGAGTTTCACGACTGTGGGTTTCGCGGCTGGGACCCACCGCCGGTAGATGGTTCGACGCGACGCATCGTCGCAGCCGCGGCGACCGCGCTGAGCACCGTCTTCGCCTTGTTGCGGGCCTCGTTGTACTCGTACTCCGGTTGGCTGTCGGCGACCACTCCGGCGCCGGCCTGGACATATGCTCGACCGTCGACCATCAGCGCGGTCCTGATCGCGATGGCGGTGTCGGCGTTGCCGGCGAAGTCGATGTATCCGACGATGCCGCCGTAGAGGCCGCGGCGGGTCTTCTCGTGTTCGTCGATCAGCTCCATCGCCCGTACCTTCGGCGCGCCGGTCAGCGTCCCGGCGGGAAAGCAGGCCGTGACGGCATCCAGCGCGTGCTTGTCGTCGCGGAGAACCCCCGACACCGTCGACACGAGGTGCATCACGTGGCTGTATCGCTCGACGTGGCGGTAGTCACCCACCTTCACGGTGCCCGGCACGCACACGCGCCCCAGATCGTTGCGGGCGAGATCGACGAGCATCAGGTGCTCGGCGTTCTCTTTCTCGTCCTCGAGCAGATCCTTGCCCAGCAGCTGGTCTTCTTCCTCCGTGGCTCCGCGCCAGCGCGTCCCGGCGATCGGGTGCGTGGTGGCGAGACGGTCGGACACCGTCACGAGTGCCTCGGGACTGCTGCCGACGATGGTGAACGCCGTCTGCCCGCCCGAACCCGTGGCGTCGGATTCCGCGCCGGGCATCCGCAGCAGATACATGTATGGGCTCGGGTTGGAGGCACGCAACGCGCGATAGACGTCGATCGGGTCGGCGTCGGTGTCCATCTCGAAGCGCATCGACGGCACCACCTGAAAGGCCTCGCCCGCCTCGATCTCGCCGACCAGGCTGGTGACGATCTCACCGAACTCCTCCGGGGTTCGCTGTTCGGTGAACTCGGGAGCGGGCCGCGAGAACCGCGACACGGTCGAGCGCGCCGGGGCGGCCAGCGCCTCGGTCATCTTGTCGAGGCGCGCGACGGCGTCGACATAGGCTTCTTCGGCGCGGTCGGCGGAGCCGTCCCAGTTGATGGCGTTGGCGATGAGCGTGATGGTGCCTTCGTGATGGTCGACGGCGGCCAGGTCGGCGGCCAGCACCATCATCATGTCGGGCAGGCCGAGGTCGTCGACCGTCGTCTCGGGTAGCCGTTCGAGCCTACGGACCATGTCGTAGGCGAGGAAGCCGACAAAACCGCCGGTGAGCGGCGGCATGTCGGGGAGCGGGTCGGTCGCCAGCAGCCGGAGTGACTCGGCGAGCGTCTCGATCGGGTCACCACCCTCGGGCGCCCCGGCGGGCACGGTGCCCCACCAGCGGGCCTGTCCGTCGACGACGGTGAGCGCCGACGGCGATCCAGCACCGATGAACGACCACCGCGACCAGGAGCGGCCGTTCTCGGCGGACTCGAGCAGAAAGGTGCCGGGCCGTTCGCCGGCGAGTTTCGCGAAGGCCGACAGCGGGGTCTCGGAGTCGGCAAGAACCTTGCGCGTCACCGGGACGACGCGATGGTCGCGGGCAAGGTCGAGGAACTCTGCAAGCGTGGTGGTGTCGGCCTCTGCGTGTGGGTTCGAACTGTCGGGTTCCGAAGCCGTGCTCATCCGAGCGGCTCGCCGCCGACACCCCACTGCTGACGAGGAATCTCGTTGATGGTGACCCAGACAGAGTCCGGGTTCTTACCGGTCGCTTTGGCATACGCCTCGGTCACGGCCGCGATCGTCTCCCGCTTGATCCGGTCACTCAGGCCTGGGGTCTGCGAGATCTGGATGAGTGGCATGGATGCATCGCCTTTCTGCTCGGTATCCGACGGCCATTGTTCGCCGTCTCCCATTGTCGCTCGCGGCCGGGGTCGCGCGGTCGGGCGCACGGTCAACGGTTTGGGACGCCCAGTCAACGGTTTGGGGTCGGGTCAGGTCGGGTCGGCCAGCGGGAGCGGCTCGGTGTCGAAGCAGCTGTGGTTGCCGGTGTGGCAGGCAGCACCCACTTGGTCGACGACGAGCAGCACCGTGTCGCCGTCGCAGTCGAGCCGCACATCGTGCACGTACTGGGTGTGGCCGCTGGTCTCGCCCTTGACCCAATACTCCTGCCGCGACCGCGAGAAGTACGTCGCGCGACGAGTGGCGAGGGTGCGCTCGAGCGCGGTGTCGTCCATCCACGCGACCATCAGCACCGTCCCGGTCTCGCGCTCCTGGGCGACCGCGGTGAACAGGCCGTCGGCGTTGCGTTTCAGACGGCTAGCGAGGTCGGGGTCAAGACTCATCGCGACACTTCCTTTCCTTCATCGAACGGTGATTCCCGCGGACTTCATGGCCGCCTTGACGTCGGGAATGGTGAGTTCACCGAAGTGGAACACCGACGCGGCGAGCACCGCATCGGCGCCGGCTTCCACGGCCGGCGCGAAGTGCTCACGCGCTCCGGCACCACCGCTGGCGATGATCGGCACCGACACCGCGGCACGCACTGCGGTCAGCATCCGAAGGTCGAAGCCCTGCTTGGTGCCGTCGGCATCCATCGAGTTGAGCAGGATCTCCCCGACTCCGAGCTCTTGGCCGCGACGAGCCCACTCGACCGCGTCGATCCCGGTTCCCTGACGTCCACCGTGGGTGGTGACCTCCCAGCCCGACGGCGTCGGCTTGCCGTCGGCGGGAACCGTCCGGGCGTCGACCGACAGCACGATGCACTGCGAGCCGAACCGGCGACTCATCTCGCCGAGGACCTCAGGGCGAGCGATGGCAGCGGTGTTGACCGAGACCTTGTCGGCACCGGCGCGCAACATGGCGTCGACGTCGTCGACGGTGCGGATGCCCCCACCCACGGTCAACGGGATGAACACCTGATCGGCGGTGTGCTTGACGACCTCGATCATCGTCGACCGACCTGCGCTCGACGCGGTCACGTCGAGGAAGGTGAGTTCGTCGGCGCCTTCGCGGTCGTAGCGTTCGGCCAGCTCGACCGGGTCCCCCGCATCGCGGAGATTCGTGAAGTTGACGCCCTTCACCACTCTGCCGGCGTCCACATCCAGGCAGGGAATCACTCGGGTCGCAAGGGTCATCGGGGTCCTCCGAGTTCTTCTGGTCGCGTCTCCCATTCGTCGCCGACGGTCTCGGCGATGACCGCCATCAACTCGTCGTGCAACCCGGGAGACCCGGTGACGATTCCCACCGATCGCGCTGTCCAGGGTGTCCCACCCAGATCGGTGGCGACGCCTCCGGCGGCACGCACCAGGGCGGCTCCGGCTGCGTTGTCCCAGGCATGACGCCCGAAGGCGATGGCACCGCCGAAGATCCCGGCAGCTGTGTAGGCGAGGTCGACCCCGGTGCTGCCGGTCATCCGCAATCGGGCGGCCCGACTGCTCAGTGCCCGGATCACGTCGGCGCGGCGCGCACCGGCGTAACGACCGCCGTGCGACGCGTTGAACGGCCCGTAGGCAATGGCTTCCCGGGCCAGCTCGGCGTCACGCAGCGGCGGTGCGGGCCGACCGTCGACCAGCAACGGACCGTCGACGTGACCCGCGTACCGCACCCCTTGAAGCGGCAGCCATGTGAGACCGAGGACCGGATGACCGTCGACGAGCAACCCCAGCAGGATGCCCGTCAGCGGCACACCGGTCGAGTAGTTGTAGGTGCCGTCGATGGGGTCGAGCACCCACACCACGCCCTCGTCGACCGGTGGGCCACCGAACTCCTCGCCGTGTACCGGCAGTCCGGTGGTCTCGGCGAGCTCAGCGGCTATCCGGCGCTCGAGGTCGAGGTCGACCTGGGTGGCGAAGTCGGTGGGACTCTTGGTGACCGCGCTGGGAGCGCCCACTCCGGCCACGAAATCGTCGGCCGCCGCGTCGAGCACCGACCCGGCGACGTCGAGAAGCCTCGGGTAGTCGAGGGTGGCGACCGAGGTCATGTGCCCGAGACGGCCGACAATGCCTCGGGCAAGGTGAACCGGCCTGCGTAGAGGGCTTTGCCGACGATCGCGCCCTCGACGCCCTGGTCGACGAGCCCGGCGATGGCCACCAGGTCGGCGACCGCCGACACCCCGCCGGAGGCGACGATCGGCGCCGAGGTGGCCGCGGCGACCTCGGACAGCAGGTCGAGGTTCGGGCCCTTCAGGGTGCCGTCCTTGGACACGTCGGTGACGACATAGCGCGCGCATCCGTCGCGGTCCAGCCGGGTCAGCACCTCCCAGAGGTCGCCGCCGTCGGTGACCCAACCCCGACCGCGCAGCCGGTAGGACTCACCCTCGCGGATCACGTCGAGTCCCACCGCGATCCGATCACCGTGTTCGGCGATGGCGCGGGCGCACCACTCCGGGTTCTCCAGCGCAGCGGTGCCGAGATTGACCCGGGTGCAGCCGGTCGCGAGCGCGGCCGCAAGGGAATCGTCGTCGCGGATGCCGCCGGAGAGTTCCACCTTGACGTCGAGTTCCCCCACGACCTGCGCCAGCAGTTCGCGGTTGTCGCCACGCCCGAACGCGGCGTCGAGATCCACCAGATGAATCCACTCCGCACCGTCGGCCTGCCAGGCGAGCGCCGCGTCGCGCGGGGACCCGTACGAGGTCTCCGAGCCGGCCGCGCCCTGCACCAGACGGACCGCCTGCCCGTCGGCGACGTCGACTGCGGGAAGGAGTTCAAGGGTGGTGCCCATCAGTGTCGGTTGTCCTGTCTGTCGTGTGGTTTCGAATGTCCGGGTGGCGGTCACTGCGCGTGCGGAGGGTCGACGCGGGACGCTTCGTCGAGCGCTGCCAGATGCTCGTCGCGCACGGCGTTGACCATGCGCGTTGACACAGTACCGATCGCGGCGATCACGGCGACAACCGCGAGGAGCACGGCGACCAGACCGGCGATCGGGTTCCAGTGTGCGGCCAGCGCGATGATCGGCACGGAGACCACCAGGACGATCACCCCGGCACCCAGCGAGTAGAAGGCGAGTTTGGCGATGGAGAAGCGGGGACGGGACCGGTCGGTCATGACAGCGAGGTCACCCAGTTGAGCAGTAGTTGCGCGCCGGCGTCGCCGGACTTCTCGGGGTGGAACTGGGTCGCCGACAGCGCACCGTTCTCGACCGCGGCGAGGAATGGCCCACCGTGTTCGGCCCAGGTCAGCTTGGGCGAGGCCAGCGGCGAGCCGACGTTGTCCATCTCCCAGGTCTGCGCGGCGTAGGAGTGCACGAAGTAGAAGCGGGTGTCGGCTTCCATGCCGGCGAACAGCACAGAGTCTGCGGGTGCCTCGACGGTGTTCCAGCCCATGTGCGGCAATACGGGTGCCGGCAGTCGGCTGACCGTGCCGGGCCATTCGCCGCACCCGTCGGCCTCGACCTCGAATTCGACCCCGCGGTCGAAGAGGATCTGCATGCCGACGCAGATGCCCAGCACCGGGCGCCCGCCGGCGAGTCGTCGTCCGACGATGCGGTCGCCCTTCACCGCGAGTAGGCCCTCCATGCATGCCGCAAACGCTCCGACGCCCGGGACGACGAGTCCGTCGGCGTTGAGCGCGGTATCGAAGTCGGAGGTCACCGTCACGTCGGCACCGGTCCGTTCGAGCGCCCGCTGAGCCGAGCGCAGGTTACCCGACCCGTAGTCGAGGATGACGACGTTTGGGCTCACAGGGCGCCCTTCGTCGACGGCACGCCGCTGACTCGTGCGTCGTATTCGGTGGCCGCGCGCAACGCCCGCGCGACAGCCTTGAACTCGGCCTCGGTGATGTGGTGCTGATCGCGGCCGTAGAGGACCCGTACATGCAGCGCGATCCGGGCGTTCAGCGCGATCGACTCGAACACATGCCGGTTGATGACCGTCGAATACGGCACACCGGGATATCCGCCGATGACCGCGGCAAGCATGTGGTCGGGTTCGCCGGTGTGCACGCAGTAGGGCCGGCCGGACACGTCGACGACGGCCTGCGCGAGGGTCTCGTCCATCGGAATCCAGGCGTCGCCGAAGCGGCGGATGCCCTTCTTGTCGCCGAGCGCCTCGCGGAGCGCCTGACCGAGCACGATCGCGGTGTCCTCGATCGTGTGGTGGCCTTCGACGTCGACGTCGCCCTGCGCCTTGACGGTGAGGTCGAAGCTGCCGTGCTGGCCGAATGCGTTGAGCATGTGGTCGAAGAACGCGATACCGGTGGAGATGTCGGTGACACCGGTGCCGTCGAGGTTGAGTTCGACGGAGATCGACGACTCCTTGGTGGTTCGTTCGACCTTCGCGATGCGCGGTGGGCGGCTGGTCACGTCGTTGTCTCCAGATCTGCTGTCGCCAGCTCGCGGCTGACGTCGAGGAAGGCGTCGTTCTCGTGGGCCAGTCCGATCGTGACACGCAGGTATCCCGCGATGCCGACATCTCGGATCAACACGCCGTGGTCGAGGTAGCGCTGCCACGACGCCGGGGCATCGCGGAACCGCCCGAACAGGATGAAGTTGGCGTCGGAGTCGATGACTGCAAAACCCGCCGCGGCCAGTTCGGCGGCGACCCGTTTGCGTTCGGCGACGATTGCGGCGACCCCGGCCAGCGTCTCGCCGCTGTGCCGCAGGGCTGCCC
>NZ_JBEXMX010000031.1:0-57885 GCF_040610755.1 Gordonia sp. NPDC003585
CGAGCCTACGGATTCCGCACCGCCGAAAACGCACTCGCCATGATCCTGCTCGCCTGCGGACCGGTCACCCTCGAACTCCCATACCACACCCACACCCACCCACATCCATGACAGAAGAGCCAGATATTCACCGTTCGCCTCGGCGATCACCGGCTCGTCTTCGACGATCAGCACCCGGATCGGACGATCCCCAGACTCGCTCACGGGGCGCCCGCCGATCCGGTGTTGACGGCCCGACCCAACCGGGTCGTGACCACCGAGCCATAGGTATTCTCCGCACGTAGCGTGCCGTGGTGGCGCGCGACCACCTGCGCGACGAGTGCGAGTCCCAACCCACGTCCCGCCTCGTCGCCGCCGTTCTTGGTCGAGTACCCACGCTCCTGCGCCTTGGTGAACACATCCGGGTCCATTCCCGGACCACTGTCGGCGACAGTGACCTCCAACGACGCGGCGTCCCCGACGATGGTCACCTCCACCCAGGGATCGTCGGGGTCGGCGGCGTCGAGGGCGTTGTCGATGAGATTGCCGACCACCGTGATCATCTCGCTCGGCTGCAGCAGGCCGGCCGTGCGGTCGGTGAGATGTGAGTCCTCGGTCAGGGTCAGCGTGATCCCCCGTTCGGATGCCTGGGCGATCTTGCCCAACAGCAGCGCCGCGAGCGTGGGCTCGACGACCGCGTCGGTCATGTGGTCGATGAGTTGTTGGGACAGTTCCAGTTCGGTGGTGGCGGATCGTGCGGCCTCATCTGCTCGGCCCATCTCGATGAGCGTGATGATGGTGTGCAGCCGATTCGCGGACTCGTGCGCCCGCGAACGCAGCGTCTCGGCGAACCGCGTCATCGTGTCCAGCTCACCGAGTGCCTCGAGGACCTCACTGCGGTCACGGATCGTGACCACCGCGCCATCCTCGCGGCCGGGCACCGGCGATCTGCTCATCATCAGCACGCGGCCCCGATGCGCGGTCAGGACGTCGTCGAGCGATCCGACCCCGTCGGTGAGGAAGCCCGGCATGTCGAGCTGGTTCTCGCCGGCGTCGGCCACAGATCCGAGAAGCCGCCTCGCCTCGTCGTTGGCCAGCACCGCACGCCCGTCGTCGAGCACGATGAGACCTTCTCTGATCGCGTGCAGTACGGCGTCGTGGTGCTCGTACATCAGGCGGAGTTCGGCGGGCGCGAGGCCTCCGGTCTGCGCTCGCAACCTCCTCCGGATGAGCCATAGTCCACCGAACGCGACCACCAGGCTCGCCACGGCGACGGTCAGGATCAGCGGCAGCTGACCCATCCACGCCTCGGTGAGCTTCTCGATGGTGATGCCCGCAGCGACCATCCCGACGATGCGACCATCGGGCGCACGCACCGGTGCGATCGTGCGGATCGACGGCCCGAGGGTGCCGGTCTCCTCCTCGGTGTACACCTCCCCCCGCAACGCCTGCGCTGTCGCACCGATGTACTTCTGCCCGATCAGGGCGGGCGTGGTGTGGGTGAATCGGGTTCCGTCGGTCGACATGATCGTGATGAAGGCGATCCCGGTCGCGGCTCGGACCTGCTCGGTGACCGGCTGCAGTGCCGCCGTCGGGTCAGGTGCCTCGAGCGCCGCGGCCACCGACGGCGCATCGGCCAAGGCGACCGCGACGGCGGTGACCTGGTCGCGCGCGGCGCGCTCCTCGTCGATGCGGCTGTCGATGACGGCCAGCACGCTGCCCCCGATCACGATGACCGCGACCACTGCCACCTGCAGTGCGACCGCCTGTCCCGCCAGGCTTCGCGGCAGGAGCTTGCCCATCTCGACTCCTCACGGTGTCCCGACCGCTTTCGGTTCCCGACCGGGCCGTGTGAACGTAATGAACGCAAGGGTGACCCGAGTCACAACCAACCATCACCATTTCTACCGAACCCCCGACAACGACGACCGCAGGACATGCGACAACCCGAGAGGTAGACCGATGACCTTCAGATCGCGAGCGCAGACCCCGTCCGCCGAACCACCGCTGGACAAGCGCATCGAGAAGCGCGACCGGACCCACTGGCTCTACATCGCGGTGATCGTCGCGGTTGCGGCCGGCATCGTGGTCGGTCTCGTGTGGCCGGAGTTCGGCAAGGACATCGCGTTCCTCGGCTCGATGTTCATCGACCTCATCAAGATGATGATCGCTCCGGTGATCTTCTGCACCATCGTGCTCGGCATCGGGTCGGTGCGGAAGGCCGCGACCGTCGGCAAGGTCGGTGGCCTGGCCTTCGTCTACTTCCTCGTGATGTCGACCGTCGCGTTGGCCATCGGTCTCGTCGTCGGCAACCTCATCAAGCCGGGCGAGGGACTCAACATCGACGCCAATGCGGGCAAGGGCGCCGAACTGGCCGAGGAGGCCCACGAGTCGGGCGGCACCATCGAGTTCATCCGCGGCATCGTGCCGGAATCGATGCTCTCAGCCCTCACGGAGGGCAGCGTGCTTCAGGCGCTGTTCGTCGCGCTGCTGGTGGGCTTCGCGATCCAGGCGATGGGACGCACCGGTGAGCCGATCCTCACCGCGGTCGCCTACTTCCAGAAGCTGGTGTTCAAGGTGCTCACCATGATCCTGTGGGTCGCCCCGATCGGCGCATTCGGCGCGATCGCCAACGTCGTGGGACAGACCGGCTGGGAAGCCGTCAAACAGTTGGCCGTTCTCATGTTGGCCTTCTACATCACCTGCATCGTGTTCGTATTCGGCATTCTCGGTGTGCTGCTGCGCACCATGGCCGGGGTGTCGATCTTCCGTCTGGTGCGCTATCTGGCGCGCGAGTATCTGCTGATCTTCGCGACGTCGTCGTCGGAATCCGCGCTGCCCCGGCTGATCGCCAAGATGGAGCATCTCGGCGTGGACAAGACCACCGTGGGCGTGGTGGTGCCCACCGGCTATTCGTTCAACCTCGACGGCACCGCGATCTACCTCACGATGGCCTCGATCTTCATCGCCGACGCCATGGGCGATCCGCTGTCGATCGGTGAGCAGATCGGGCTCTTGGCGTTCATGATCATCGCCTCCAAGGGCGCCGCCGGTGTCACGGGCGCCGGACTGGCCACTCTGGCGGGCGGATTGCAGGCACATCGGCCGGAAATGCTCGACGGCGTCGGCATGATCGTCGGCATCGACCGATTCATGTCGGAAGCCCGGGCGGTCACCAACTTCTCCGGCAATGCGGTGGCCACCCTGCTCGTCGGATCGTGGACCCACACCTACAACCCGGATCGGGTGGAGGATGTGCTGTCGGGTCGCGAACCCTTCAACGAGGCCAACATGGTCGACGACGACCTCGACCATCTACCCAGCACGAAGACCCAGACCGACGATGCGCCGGAGCTGGTCAAACAGTAGCGAGCACACGCAAAGGGCGCTCCCACCTCGGTGGGAGCGCCCTTTGCGCTGTGTGCTCTCAGAACGGGCCGGATCGGCCCTCGATGTCAGCTCGACGCGGCGGCTGTCGCCATCACATGCAGTGCTGCGATGAGTCCGTCGATCAGCTTGCCCTGCCGGAAGCTGGTGACGGCTGCGGTGACGCCGAGCGCTGCGACACGATCGTTGACCCGGTCGGCCACGGCGACACCGGAAACCACCACGGCATCACGCGAGCTCGGCGAGACCGCGATAAGGGTTCCGTACGCGGGTTCCGGAGCCTTGGCGAGCACGGCCCGGGCGGAGGCAACGGCGTCGTCGCCCAGGTCGCCGAGGTACACCGAGAACCGTACGAGCGCTTTCTCGCTGGCGGCCTTGAGTGCGTCGTCGAGCGCGATCAGTTCGTCGCGGCTGAACGGCGGCGTGGTGGGCGCCTGGCCTGGGTAGCGGGTGGCCGAGACGCGTCCGCTGTTGGTGATCACGGTGCCGATGGGCAGCTCGGCCGGCGACGAGACCGTCAGCTCGCCGTGCGAGATCGGTTGGGTTACCTCACCACTTGCCACTTGCCGAACCTCCATCCACATCGCCGGGTTCTGCGTGTCGCGGCAGGGCCATCGGCTCGATGTCGGTGGCACTGAACAGCAGCGGCGCGCGATCCCACGGCTCGTCGAGTGTGTACTCCTGAACCTTCGGGTACTTCACCCCGAACGAAAACGCCATCGACACGACACACAGCACGACGAAGAAAACCGTGATGATCGTGACCGGCACTCCGATGGGGACGATCAGGCTGTCGATGTCCATGTCACCCTTTCGATCGGTTGTGCCTGCGCGGCGCGGACGTGGTCATGAACGCTCCGGCGCAGGTCGTGAAAACAATCTAGCCCACCTAGGACGGTCTGGTGCAGCGGACCCCTACAGCGCGTCGTAGAACTCTTCGGACCGTCTCAGGCTGCGCCGACGGCAAGGTATTGCTCCCACGACGGATCGATCTCCTTGATGGTCGACAACAGACGCCAATGATGTCCCTTGGGCGCGGTCGGATTGTGGTGCAGAGTCCAGCCGAGCTCGGCGAGCAGCCGATCGGCCTTGCGGTGGTTGCAGCTCGCGCAACACGCGACGCAGTTGTCCCATCCATGCGCGCCGCCCCGGCTACGCGGTACGACGTGGTCGATGGTGGTCGCCCGGCCACTGCAATAGCCGCATCGAAATCGGTCGCGGTGCATGAGCGCGGCTCTGGTCATCGGCACGACGGCCCGATAGGGAACCCGAATGTAGGTACGTAGCCGGATCACCGACGGGATCGGGACCACCGTGTCGACCGAGTGCACCGCGCGGCCTGCGTCGTCGGTGTGCACCACCTCGGCGCGTTCACGCAGGATCAACACGATTGCGCGACGGACCGAGATCGCGGTGAGCGGCTCGAAGGTCGCGTTGAGTAGCAGCACCCGGCGACGACTCCACAGCGAGGAGCCGGATTCGGTCGTTGCCTGCGGTTTGATCGCCTGCTGTGCGCTGCGTGCCATTGCGCCTCCCGTCAACACCGGACGTGGTCACAGTTCACCACGGAACCCCGACATGCGCACGGCCGGAGAACCTCGATGTTGAGGGACCGTCGGACGCCCGTGACAATGGGTGGTGAAAGGTGGAGACATGAGTGGCGAGATCCCGGGCGGCATCGAGCCCGCCAACTCGGGCAGGCAGCAGGCACCCGAACCGCGCAGCTTCTATGAGGCGGTCGGCGGTGCCGAGACCTTCGACCGCATCACGGCGGTGTTCTACCGCGAGGTGGCCAAGGACGACGTCCTCCGACCGCTGTATCCCGAGGCCGATCTGGGACCGGCCGAACGTCGTCTCCGCATGTTTCTCGAGCAGTACTGGGGTGGTCCGCGCACCTACTCCGACGAACGCGGACACCCCCGGCTGCGCATGCGGCACCATCCGTATCGCATCGGGCCGATCGAACGCGACGCCTGGCTGCGCTGCATGCACACGGCGATCGCGTCCATCGATGACGCCACGCTGGATTCCGAACACCGGCGAGCGCTCACCGACTACATGGAGATGGCGGCGCAGTCGATGATGAATTCGCCCATCTGACGTGCCCTCGGCGCGTCGCACCCGACGCGCCGACTTGACCTGGATTTCTCACCGAAAACCCAGGTAGGGCAGAATGACCAGAGTGAGCGATGAGACACATGGTGATGATGTCCCCGCTGAGGAAGGCGACGCCAACCAGCCCAGCGGTGTGGACACAGATGCCGACTCGATCTCGGACGCCGACGCGGCGGTGCGCGGCATTGAGACCGCCGACGCCGATGACGCTGTAGCCACACTCGACGACCAGGCACCAGACGACCAGATCTCCGCCCCCGACGCCCCGGATCAGCAAACACCGGATCACGATCAGGCCCACGAGGAACAGGCCACCGAGGACCAGGCCCCTGCGGAACTGCCAACAGATCTCGACGAGCATCCCGACGATCTCACCGACGTCGACACATCGACCGTGTTGCCACCGCCACCGGGTGCCGGGCAGCTCGACCCGGAAGATACCGACTGGTGGCGCTCGGCCGTGTTCTATCAGATCTATCCCCGGTCGTTCTCCGACCTCAACGGCGACGGGGTGGGTGACCTCCCGGGCGTGATCGACAAGCTCGGCTACCTCGAGCTGCTCGGAATCGACGCGATCTGGCTGAGTCCGATCATGCGCTCGCCGATGGCCGACCACGGATACGACGTCTCCGACCCGCGGGACATCGACCCCCTCTTCGGCGATCTGGCAGTCTTCGACGAACTGATCGAGGAAGCCCACGACCGCGACATCCGGGTCACCATGGACCTGGTTCCCAATCACACCAGCGATCAGCACGCCTGGTTCGTCGAGGCACTGGCGGCCGAGCCCGGCAGCCCGGCCCGAGAGCGCTACATCTTCCGCGAGGGCCGTGGTGACAACGGCGACGAACCACCCAACAACTGGCACAGCGTTTTCGGTGGTCCCGCCTGGACGCGCGTCACCGAATCCGATGGCACACCCGGCCAGTGGTACCTGCACATCTTTGCCGCCGAACAACCCGACCTCAACTGGGAGAACCCCGAGGTCTTCGAGGACCTCGAACGCACCCTGCGCTTCTGGCTGGACCGGGGTGTCGACGGCTTCCGTATCGATGTCGCCCACGGGATGGCCAAGCCGGCCGACCTGCCCGACATGGATCTGTCCACTGTGGGATTGCTGCAGAACAGCGACGACGACCCGCGGTTCAACAACTACGCGGTGCACGAGATCCACCGCAAGATCCGCAAGGTGATCGACGAATACCCTGGTGCGGCAAACGTCGGCGAGATCTGGGTCGACGACAACGAACGCTTCGCCGAATACCTTCGCCCCGACGAATTGCACCTCGGGTTCAACTTCCGGCTGGCCAAGGCCGGCTTCGAACCGGCCGCCATCCGCACGGCCATCGAGAACTCGTTGGATGCCGTTCTGTCCGTGGGCGGTACGCCCACCTGGACCCTCTCCAACCACGACGTGGAACGAGAGGTCAGCCGCTACGGCGACGGCGACGTCGAACTCGGCATCGCGCGGGCCCGGGCCATGTTGCTCGTCGAGATGGCGCTTCCGGGAAGCGTTTTCATCTACAACGGCGCCGAACTCGGTCTACCCAACGTCGATCTTCCCGACGACGCCCTGCAGGATCCGGTGTGGGAGCGCTCCGACCACGCCGAGCGTGGCCGGGACGGCTGCCGGGTGCCGCTGCCGTGGGAGGGCACCAAGCCGCCGTTCGGCTTCACCACGGCCGAACGCACCTGGCTGCCCATTCCCGAGGACTGGGCGAGATTCACCGTGGAAGCCCAGCTCGAAGACGTCGACTCGACCCTGTCCCTGTATCGGCAGGCAATCGAGATGCGCTACGACCGACCGGAATTCACCGGCGACACCGTCGAATGGTACGGCGCACCGGAGGGCTGCCTGGCCTTCCGCCGCTCGACCGGCGGGGTGATCTGTGCGCTCAACGTCAGCGACGCACCCGTCCCGCTGCCGCCTGGCGAACTCCTGCTCACCAGTGCCCCGCTGGTCGAAGGACAGCTACCACCCAACGCCGCGGCCTGGCTGGCCTGACCAAGTTTCAGAGCACCGACACCGACAAGTCTCGGTGCCGTCGCTGGTAAACGGAGCCGAATCGGGCGTCGATTCGTATCCAGCTGGGCGACAATCTGATTCGGACCGGCTCCTGCGGATCGATGCGATCGGTTTCGGAGGTCTCGGTGACCGCCCGACCGTCGGCGTCGCGAATGAACCCCATCCCGGTGAGCGCGAACACCGAACGCATGGTGATGCTCGCGGTGAGGGATTCGTCGTCGCCGGACACACTCAGGACATTTTGATCGAGCAGGCCCGTTGCCGGGCCATGGGCACTACCTTCCGACCGGGCCACACGGGCACCCTCGCGCGACAACTCGACCACGCTGCGCGCCGGCACGTCGTCGACATGACGGTATCCGGCACGTGCGGGAAGTGCTCCGCGCCAAGCACTGTCGAGGCCGAATCCGGGATCGACCGGTCCCGGCGCCTCGGAACTCAGCACAGCGTGCAGGGCCGCAGCGTCGCAGACGAGGTCGTCGGGCGCCATCGATCCCACCACCGATCGCGTTGCCAGCACATCGAATCCGGTGTGGGTCCACAGCGCGATCAGTCCGTCGGGACGCGACGCGAGGCGTACGACCGCCGCGTCGTCGAGGCGTTGTGCGTGGGCGAGGAACGCGATCGCATCTGTCCGATCGCTGCCGCTGATCGAGACGAACCGCTCGTCGACACTCACCGCGACTCGTCGGTTCTGGTGAACAACTCGAGGTACGCCTTCTCCTCGGGACTCAAGCGCCGTATTCGCTGGGCGTCGACGTCGAAGGCGACGAGCTGTGTGCTCGCCACGACGGCCGGCCGATCGGGTGCCGCCGTCGGTTCGCCGTCACCCGCACCCGAGCGCACCCGTCCCGGCCGCACCTCGTAGCCGACGGTGAAATCGACTGCCCGCAACCGGGACACGTACATCGTCACCTCGAGTGGACCCTCGTCGTGTCGCAACTGCGCCTGATACTTCACATGCAGGTCCGCAACCACGCAACCGTGACGCAGATCAGCGGTCGGCCGCCCGTCGTAGAAGAGCCACGGAATGCGGGCCTCCTCGAGCAACGTCACCATGCGGGCGTGATTGATGTGGGCGAACACATCCATGTCCGACCACCGCACCGGCACCCGCACCACGTAGCCGCGGTCGATGGCCTCCCCCTCATCCTCGACGCGCACTCGCCTACCCCTTCCCCATCATCCACACTGTGTCCGTAATTCGAGTCAGTCGGCCGCCGCCGTCAGCGAATGACGCTGCGCAACTGCCGGGCCGCGACCGACAGCGTCGCCAGGTCCTGTGTCCCGGACTCGTCGATCTCCGACAGCACGGTCCGCACCCGGGCGAGCCGCGACGACTGCGACGATTCCCATTCGTCGATCTTCTCCGCCGACGACTCCTCGGGTTCACTGACCTCGAGGATCTTGAGTGTCAGCGCCCGCAGCGCACCGTGCATGTCATCGCGTAATGCCAAGCGTGCCAGTGCATGCCATCGATCCCCGAAGTCGAGGTTCGACACCGCCGTCAACAGATCCTCGAGACCGAAATGTTCCATCACGGCGAAGTAGAGTTCGCCGACCTCCACCGGGTCGCGGTCGGAGATCTCGGCGGAGTCGATGATGTCCAGCAAACAGAACCGATGCAGGCTCACCGCAACGTCCCGCGCGAGTTCCTCGGGGACACCCCGGTCGCGGTATCCGGCCACCCGGTCGTCGACGTCGCGAGCCGAACTCTCGCCGAACCACTCGTCCATCACCGCCGACAGCCGGCCGATTCGCTCGGTATAGCGCGTGATCTCGGCAGCGATCGCCAGCGGCTGCGGGCGGAAGGCGAGCATCCACCGCGAGGCGCGGAACACCAGTCGGCGCGCGTAGAGCATCATCTGGTCGACGGTCTCCGCGGGGGCATCGGTGCGCCCGATCCGGGAGAACAGCTCGGACATCCCAAAGATCTTGTTGGACACCACATATGCACGCACACCCTCCTCGGTGGTGCAACCGGTGCCCTCACTGAGTCGGAACAGATGGGTCATGCCTGCCTGATCGACCACGTCGTTGACCAGCGTCGTGGTGACAATCTCACGACGGAGCCGGTGATGATGGATCGCAGACTGGTACTCACCGCGCAGCACCTGCGGGAAATACCGTCCGACGCGGGCGGAGAACACATCGTTGTCCGGCAGGTCGCTGGCCAGCAGGTCGGCCTTGGCCAGCAGTTTGACGTGGGCCATCAGCGTGGCGAGCTCGGGCGAGGTGAGTCCTCGATGTAGTTCGCCCTGAGCCCTTTTGCGCAGTTCGATCGCGTCGGGCAGCGCCTCGAGCCGCAGGTCGATGCCACGCTCCCGAGACATCGCATACAGCATCCGCGCGTGCACTTCGAGGCGCTCATGTTCGAAGGTGCGGCTGAACCCCAACTCGGCATTCTGTGAGATGTTGTCTGCCAGAACGAGGTCGGCCACCTCGTCGGTCATCGACTCCAACAACGGATTCCGCTGGTCGGCGGGCAACTGTCCGTTCGACACCACCGAGTCGAGCAGGATCTTGATGTTCACCTCGTGGTCGGAGCAGTCGACGCCCGCCGAATTGTCCAGGGCGTCGGTGTTGACCCGACCACCGGAAAGGTCGAACTCGATACGCCCCCGCTCGGTGACACCCAGATTGCCGCCTTCACCGATGACCTTGGCGCGCACCTGATCTCCGTTGACCCGGATGGCGTCGTTGGACTTGTCCCCCACATCCGCGTCGGACTCGGCGCTGGATTTCACATAGGTTCCGATGCCACCGTTCCAGAGCAGATCCACCGGCGCCTGCAGGATGGCGTGGATCAGTTCGGGCGGCGACAACTCCGTCGTGTCGTCGGGAAGGCCGAGCGCCGATGTCATCTCGGCGCTGATCGGAATGCTCTTGCGATCCCGGGCCCACACCCCACCACCCGCACTGATCAGGTCTGCGTCGTAGTCGGCCCAGGATGACCGCGGCAACTCGAACAGCCGAGTGCGCTCCGCGAAGGACGACGCGGCATCGGGGTCGGGATCGACAAAGATGTGGCGATGATCAAACGCTGCAACCAGCCGGATGTGTTCGGAGAGCAGCATTCCGTTACCGAAGACGTCACCGCTCATGTCACCGATGCCGACGACGGTGAAGTCCTGCGACTGGGTGTCGACGCCGATCTCCCGGAAATGCCGCTTGACCGACTCCCAGGCTCCGCGGGCGGTGATGCCCATCGCCTTGTGGTCGTATCCCGCCGACCCGCCCGAGGCGAAGGCATCTCCGAGCCAGAATCCATACTGTGCCGCAACATCATTGGCGATGTCGGAGAACGCCGCGGTCCCCTTGTCCGCGGCGACCACCAGGTAGCTGTCGTCACCGTCGCGCCGAACGACGGACCGAGCGGGGACCACCTCTCCCGACTGACGGTCGATGTTGTCGGTGACGTCGAGCAGGCCGGCGATGAACTGCCGATAGCACGCGATTCCCTCCGCGCGCTGGGCATCCCGGTCGGCGGCCGGGTCACCGGTCGGTGTGGGCGGTCGTTTGACGACGAATCCACCCTTGGCGCCGACCGGGACGATCACGGCGTTCTTCACGGCCTGAGCCTTGACGAGGCCGAGGATCTCGGTGCGGAAGTCCTCCCGACGATCCGACCAGCGCAGACCGCCGCGCGCGACGGCACCGAAGCGCAGATGCACACCTTCGACTCGGGGTGAGTAGACGAAGATCTCGTGCAGCGGACGAGGTTTGGGGGCCTGCGGGATGTCGCGCGGACGCAGCTTGAACGACATCACCGGTTGATGATCGCCGTTCTCGTCGGCGACGAAGTAGTTGGTCCGCGAGGTTCCGGTGATCACCGATGCGAATGCCGACACGATCCGGTCGGCGTCGAGGCTCAGCACCGCGCCGATGTCGGTCTCGAGTTGCGAAAGCGCCCGTGCACGCGCCGATTCGTCCGCGCTGGCCGGGTCGAAGGAGGCGCCGAACGCCGCCACCAGACCTCGTGTCACATCCCGATACTCACCCAGAACGCGTGCCACATGGGTTGCGCTGTAGGCAAATCCGCATTGCCGAAGGTAGCGGCCGTAGGCCCGGAGCATGGCTGCGGCCCGCCAGTCCAGCCCACAGCGGATGACCAATTCGTTGAAGGCGTCCACCTCGGCGCCCGCAGCCCAGATCTGCCGGAAGGCGTCGGTGAATCGGGCATCCAGATCATCGACGGCCTCGGTGTCGACGGTCATCCCGGTCGCGAGCGTCACCCCGAATTCGTAAGCCCAGCAGACCGTTCCGTCGGCCCGGCTGATCTCGTAGGGATGTTCGTCGAGCACCTCGAGTCCCAGGCTGTGCAGGACGGGCAGCACATCGGTGAGCGTCGCGGACTCATCGCACAGATACAGGGTGAACGACCAACGACTGTCCACGATGTGGTCGCCGTCGCGGTCCGATCGCAGGGTGACCGCCGTCTGTCCCGGCTCGAGCCCGAGCACATTGATCAGGTCGTCGACCGCGTCGCGCGGTGCGCGCTGCTCCTTGTAGTCGCCGGCGAGGGCAGGGAGCTGACGCAGCACGAGGTCGGCGTCGGCCCCGGCCACGCCGGAGAGCTCGGGGTCGGTGGCGATCTCGCGGACCCGTTCGTCCCAGCCCCGGATCGCGTACGTCAGCGCTGCCTGCATTCGTGCGTGGGTGGCCGATCCGGTATCGAGCGGCCCCAGTTCCCGGGCGGTGTCCGCGTCGACCCGAACCAGCACCTGCAGCAGCGCGAGTGGCATCTCGCTGACCCGCGCCGTGTACTCGAGGTCGCTGCCCCCGAGCGTGTCCACCAGGGCGTTCTCCAGAGCGAGTCGGGACTGGGTGTTATAGCGATCGCGCGGCAGGTAGATGAGCGCGACCGCGGTATGCCCGGCCGGGTTGGCGCGGACGAACAGCCGCAGCGACCGTGTGGCGACGGCGTCGAGCATCTCGCTGACCCGCCGGCCCAGCTCGGCTTCCGTCGAGGAGAACATCTCCACCAGCGGGTAGTTCTGCAGCAGTTCGATCATCGACTGACCGGCGAACGAGTCCTCGTCGACACCCGCGTGCTGGAGCACGTCGTGCACCTTGACGCGCAGCACGGGAACGTCGAGCACCGTTTGGTGCAGTCCCGACGAGGTGAAGACGCCGAGGAATCGGTGTTCGCCGTCGTAGTTGCCCTGCCGATCGAAGGCGGGGACCTGCAGCAGCACCGGAAAGTTCGACCGCTGAATGCCGGTCTCCATGTGCACACGACACACCCTGGGCAACAACGGAGAATCCACGACGGCAGGAAACTCGCTGCTCACCGCATCGGTCCGCCACACTCCTCGACGCTGCTCCAAGGTGTCGTCGTTGCCCACCCGGGCGTAGCCGAGCGGGTGAAAGTGGTTGCCGGCGAACCATTCCAGCAGCTTCGAATACTCGTAGCGATCGGTCGCGCGGATACCGGTCGATTCGCGCACCGGAGCGAGCGACACCTCGGTCGCGCATCGGCTCAGGCTTGCACGCATGTCCGCCGCGTCGCGCTCCACATCGGCAACGCGCCCGACCACCTCGAGCAGGTCGGCTCGTAGCGCCTGCGCGTCGATGTCCTGGTGGCGGCCCAGCCCACCGACGAAGATCCACGACTCCCAGACGGCCCCGGTGACGTCGTCGATCGCGACGAGACGCCCATTGTCGCGCTGCACCGGCATCACCGGATGGTCCATCCGGTCAACGGTGAGATCGTGCGCTTCCACGGTCGCGAGGACGGCCTCGACCAGGTGCGGCATGTCGTCGTTGACCACGACGATGTCGATGCCGCCGCTGTCGCCGACGGTCACCTCGACCAGCGCCTCCCCGGGCCGCCGCACCTGCGCGACCTCGAGATGGCGCAACACCTGTTCGGCATCCTGGTCGTAGGCGGCCGCCGACCCATCGGCACGTTGTTTGAAGTAGCGATTCACCGCATCCGGCACGAGCGACGTCACGCTTTCGATGCTATCGACCGCGCGCCGCGAGACCTACCCCATCGCGGGCGAGTTTCAGTCGCGGGTCAGTTTGCGGTGTGTCACGCGATGCGGCCGGGCCGCGTCGGCACCGAGTCGGTCCACCTTGTTGGCCTCGTAGGCCTCGAAGTTGCCCTCGAACCAGAACCACTGGCCCTCCTCGACGTTGCCCTCCCACGCCAGGATGTGGGTACAGGTGCGGTCGAGGAACCAGCGGTCGTGGCTGATCACCACGGCGCAGCCGGGGAACTTCTCCAGCGCGTTCTCCAGCGATCCGAGTGTCTCGACGTCGAGGTCGTTGGTCGGCTCGTCGAGCAGGATCAGGTTGCCGCCCTCTTTCAGGGTCAGCGCGAGGTTGAGGCGGTTGCGCTCACCGCCGGACAGCACCTCGGACCGCTTCTGCTGATCGGGGCCCTTGAAGCCGAAGGCGCTGACGTACGCGCGCGACGGCATCTCGTTCTGTCCGACCTCGATGTAGTCGAGGCCGTCGGAGACGACCTCCCACACCGTCTTCTTGGGGTCGATGTTGGCGCGCCCCTGGTCGACGTAGCTGAGCTTGACCGTCTCGCCGACCTTGACGGTTCCGGAATCCGGCTGCTCGAGGCCCACGATGGTCTTGAACAGGGTCGTTTTTCCGACGCCGTTGGGTCCGATGACGCCGACGATGCCGTTTCGCGGCAGGGTGAACGAGAGGTCCTTGATCAGCACGCGACCCTCGAAGCCCTTGTCGAGATGACTGACCTCGACGACGACGTCACCGAGGCGCGGCGGCGTCGGGATCTGGATCTCCTCGAAGTCGAGCTTGCGGGTCTTCTCCGCCTCGGTCGCCATCTCCTCGTAGCGGGCCAGACGCGCCTTGTTCTTGGTCTGGCGGGCCTTGGCACCCGACCGGACCCAGGCGAGTTCTTCCTTGAGCCGCTTCTGCAGCTTCTGGTCCTTCTTGCCCTGGACCTCGAGACGCTCGGCCTTCTTCTCCAGGTAGGTGGAGTAGTTGCCCTCGTAGGGGATCAGCTTTCCGCGGTCGACCTCGCAGATCCATTCCGCGACGTGGTCGAGGAAGTAGCGGTCGTGGGTGACGGCGAGGACGGCGCCCGGGTACGACGCCAGGAACTGCTCGAGCCACAGAACGCTCTCGGCGTCGAGGTGGTTGGTCGGCTCGTCGAGCAGCAGCAGGTCGGGCTTGGCCAGCAGCAGCTTGCACAACGCCACGCGGCGCCGCTCGCCGCCGGAGAGGTGGGTGACCGGCGAATCGCCGGGCGGGCAACGCAGCGCATCCATCGCCTGCTCGAGTTGGGAGTCGAGGTCCCAGGCGTCGGCGTTGTCGAGGTCCTCCTGGAGCTTGCCCATCTCTTCCATGAGCTCGTCGGAGTAGTCGGTGGCCATCAACTCGGCCACCTCGTTGAAGCGATCGAGCTTGACCTTGATCTCGCCCATCCCCTCCTCGACGTTCTCCTTGACCGTCTTCTCCTCGTTCAGCGGCGGCTCCTGCAGCAGGATGCCGACCGTCGCGTCGGGGTCGAGGAAGGCCTCGCCATTCGACGGCTGGTCGATGCCGGCCATGATCTTGAGGATCGACGACTTACCCGCGCCGTTCGGACCGACCACGCCGATCTTGGCGCCGGGGAAGAAGGACATCGTGACGTCATCGAGAATCACCTTGTCGCCGTGCGCCTTACGCACCTTCTTCATGGTGTAGATGAACTCAGCCACTTACGAAATCTCCTTCAGGCTCTGATCTCATCGCCTCGTGGGCGCATCCGCGGATGGGCACATGGGCGCCGTCTGACTCCCAACCAGCCTAGTGGTCGGCGAGGGACTCCGGTCGCCGAGTCCCCGATGACCGCGCCCGCGGCCTCGGGAGTGGGGGTCGGCGACACCTTCGCGGTTGCGCAAATCACAGCCTGATCAGGTATTTGTGCCCGATGGGACGGATTCGAACCGACGTACCATCGTAGTTGTGAAGAACACCGACGAAGCTCGCCTCCTTGCCGAAGTCGGTAGCCAGTTGCAGGCCGACTACCGCGACCATCCGACCGCCGACGTTCAGGCGACGATCGACGAGTGCGTGACTCATTTCGACGGGGTGCGCATTCGCGACTACGTCCCGCTCCTCGTCGAGCGCCGCGCCCGGTCGATCCTGGGTAGCCCGTCCTGACCGTGCGCCCCGTTGACCGTGCGTCCCAAACCGTTGACCGTGCACAGATGATCGACTTTCCTGGCTTTGGAACGACGGTGTGCTTAGCATCGGTGGCATGAAAATTCGACTCGTCGGGGGTCTGGCCATCGCAGGAGCCAGTGTCGCAATCATCTCGTCCGGAACCGTGCTCGGCGCGGGTCACGCAAGCGCTGCTCTGAATCCGGGCACCTATCGCCAGTGCATGACGTTCCCCGTTGCCCCCGGCGCCGGGCCACAGTGCACGACCGCGACTGCGCAAGCATTCCTTGCCGCAGACACCAGCCACGGAGGGTATGGCGCATTCGTCTCGACCCCGACCGGCGGGTACCGGGCGTTTGCCGTCCTCGGGGCCGAGAATGGCCGAAAGGTGTACCGCAAGAACACCTCTGGTTATGACGTGACGACCTACTCGTACGGCGTACCGGTCACCCGGGCGACGATGACCCGCGTTGGATAACGGGTCCGACGCAGGCGACCATGATCAGTCGGTCGTCGACCCTGTCTTCGGCGACATCACGCTGACGTGGCGACACACCGACGACGACGTCACCTTGACCGCCTCCGGCGATCACGTTCCGATTGCTCGCCTGGTCCGCTCGGGAGCGCAGCCATCCCGTACGGACGTCCCGATCGGCACTCGCGATCCCGAGCGCCTTCGACTCTTCGTCGACGACGTCGAATGCGACATAGTGCCCTCCCCCGGTCAGCTGTCCCGACGATCTTATGGAGTCCGTGTCGAAGGCCTCGGCAACACAAGGCTTTTCACGCCGTCGAGTTCGACGGGCCATCGTCTCGTCTCGGGGTCGAAGTACGGCGGACGCAACGAGATCGGCGTCTTCACCAGCACCGACAACCATATCGGCGTCGAGTGGTCGGACGAACTGCGAATGGCGGGGCTCGTCTCAACCGTGGTCGAGCCGGCGCCCTTCGACAGCGCGCTCGGCATCCTGCTCGCCGGAGCATTTGGTACAGGAGCACGCTTCTTCGTCGGCAACGTCGTCGTCGGTGTCGTGCAGTCGATCTTCCCGCAGTGACCCGCCACCAATGAGACGACCGGGAATCAGGCCGCCGGACGACGGTGGGTCGAGGCGGTCGCGTCGCGGCGGGGGTGCTCGATGACTGTTCGCGTGTTCTCGGACACCGACCGTGGGTGAGCGGCAACGCCCCGGTACTCGACCACGCACCTGCTGAGGTCGAGCCCGACCGACACCGCGGTCATCTCCAGGTCGCTGCGCCGCGACCCGTCGGCAGCCTCGAATTCGTTCGTCTTGATCTGTCCGTGCGCGATGATCGGACGTCCCTTCGCGATCGCCTGACCCACACCCGCGAGCAGGCGTCGCCAGCAGCTGACGGTGAGATACAGCGTCGGCCCGTCCACCCACTCCTGCGTCTGCTTGTCCACACGACGTGACGTGCACGCGACCCGGAACGAGATCACGTCCTCACCGGTGGTGGTCTGGCGCCGCCTCGGCTCCGACACCACGGTTCCGATTACTGTCGTGTAGGTCTCGTACATGGCCGGTCTCCTGAGTTGTGGGAGCCGCGATCTGCGGCTGCACAACAGCATCGGCCATCAGTTCACCATCTACGCCGATCCGCGTGGATCTGTGGACAACTCACGCCGCGAACCGCACAGTCAACGTCGGCTGTTGAGTTCCTTCAGCATGTCGTTGTAATCGGTGAGTTCGGCGTCGTGGTCACGTTCGGCACGACGGTCGTAGCGCCGGGCCTGCTTGTCGTCGGACCGACGCCACTGCACGAGCAGCGCCAGCATGATGACGACGAGCGGTATTTCGCCTGCAGCCCAAGCGATTCCGCCGCCGACACGTTGGTCTGCATACAAGTCGTCGTGCCACGGCAGGTTGAGTCCGCGGTAGTAGGACTCGGCGATGACGGCGCTCGTCATCATCAACGCCACCCCGAAGAATGCGTGGAACGGTAAAGAGCCCCAGACGATTCCGAGTTTGGCCACCGGTGACACCTGCCTGGGTGCGGGATCGATACCGATGACCAACCAGTAGAAGAGATACCCGCTTAGCAGGAAGTGCAGGTTCATCAACAGGTGCGCGGCGTGGAAGGGCACCACCGCTTCGAACAATCCCCCGAGGTAGAGCAGGTAGAAACTGCCGACGAACATCACCGCGGCGATCCCCGGGTGGGTGAGGAACCGCGAAACCGGGCTGTGGATGGCCGACTGAATCCATTCCCGCGGACCGGGTGGATTGCCACGCCCGGCGGGCCGCAATGCGCGCAAAGCCAAGGTCACGGGGCCGCCGAGCACCAACAGCACCGGGATCATCATCGACAACAACATGTGCGCGATCATGTGGACGCTGAACATCGCCGGTCCATAGCGCCCCAGACCCGACGACGTCGCGAACAGCAGCAGCACGCACCCCAGCAGCCAGGCCACGGTCCGGCCGATCGGCCACTCGTCGCCACGCCGCCGCAGCCGCCACACCCCGCGCAAATACACCACCGCGAGGACGATCGCGAGCGTGCCGAAGATCAGGTCGAACCGCCAGTCGGTGAATATCCGCGCGAAGGAAGGCGGCTCGTCGAGGCGGTACCCGATCTCGCTCTCGACCACGCTGATGTCGGGATTGGCAAGATCTGGCGGCGGGGTTCGCGACAACCCGACCGCGAGGCCGAACGTGACCGCGAACACCACGATCTCGGCGAGTCCGAAGCGGACAAACGTCGACCGGCTGCCCGACTCGGTCTCGAGCCGCGCGATGGTCGACCGCCGATGCCACGCGCCCAACGCGCCGAGCACCACCAGTGCTGCGGTCTTCAACAACACGAGTCGTCCGTAGGTGTCGGTGAACAGATCGCCGATCGGCACCCGAACAAGCGCATTGACGACGCCGCTCACTCCGACCACGACGATGCACCAGAACGCGACACGCGAATACCGCCGCACCGCAAGGGTGCGCCAGCGTCCGTCGGCGAGCGCGTAGCACACCACCGCGACCAGACCGCCGAGCCACAACGTCGCGCCGACGATGTGCAGGATCAGACTGTTGGTCGCGACGTCGTGGTTACCGCCGGTCGACGAGTGCCCTGCCAGCGCCGGCGGCATCAGGCTGAGCAGCACGAACAGTACGGTGGCGAAGGTGAAACCCCAGCGCAGGGTGACCCGCGCGATGACGGCCGCCACCAGCGCGAACACCGCGGTCCAGAACCAGGTCCGAACGTCGGCGACCTGGCCGTAGACCCGAATGAGGTTGGCGGGCCTGATCGTGGTCGACAGCGGCTGTCCACTCACGTCGGACACCGACAGCGGCATGAGCAGCAACGCGCTGATCGACCAGATCAATGCGGCGGTCGACGCGATCCGAATCGCGCGGAAGCCTCCGACGTCGAGCACCCCGTCGCCTTGCGGCGGCACGAAGAAGGCGGCGAACACCGCACACCCCAGCGCGACGGCTGCGGCGACCTCCCCGATCGCGGTGACCGCGGGCAGGCCGTAGGTGGTCAGCGCCCCCGGGTCGGGCACGCCGGTCAGGCGCAGCGCGGACGCGGCAGACACCCCCGTGACCGCAATCGCCACGATCGCGGCGATCCAGGTCGCCGCCCAGAGAATCCCGGCGACCACGCCACGCGGCTCGCGCATCGCGTCGCGAGCCGCGTCCGCCTGGACTGTCGGGCTCGTGCGGGTCATCCCTCAACTGTAGGTCCATCCGTGCGCGACTCTGCCGCCCGGCCTGCGCTGATCCGCTCACCGATGTCGTAGACTCCAACTGCTCGTCCGGCCTGCCACCGGACGGCGGCCGGGTCCCCCGGCCTCGCCTCCGTAGCTCAGGTGGATAGAGCAAGGGCCTTCTAATCCCTAGGTCGCAGGTTCGAGTCCTGCCGGGGGCACCGTGACACCCTTGCCGGCCTCCGGCCGGTGTGCGCCCACTGTGTCGTTTGAAAGAGATTCACGCGGGCGCGCCGTAGACAGTTCCGGCCACGGCCGTTCCCCTTGTGAATCGACGGTGGAACCGGATGGCCACTCGCAAGCGTCGAACTGACATAGCCGGATACCCGGCGACGTCTCCACCTTCCGACGTCTCGATGGAGCATTCATGAGCCCGTTCACTTCGATATTCCACTTCGGCATCGATCAGCAGGAGATCACCGAGATCGCCGACACCTGGCATCGTCAGCACGTGGCGGTGCACGCCATCAGCTTCGAGGCATTCGGATCGTGCGTCGGTCCGTCGAGCGCCGTTGTCGACGCTCTGGGTGCCGCGCGGCAGCCGGCGGCGAGCGCCACGGCGTCGATCGGCAAACGGCTCGGGGACATGAGCGGTCTGTTGCGGGCGTTCAACGTCGAGGCGACCGATTCCGACGCACGTGCCGCAGCCGGATTCGACCAACTCCGGACACGCTGATGCGGCCGACCATTTCTCAGCTCCAGCAATGGGATACGAACTCGATCGGCAGAGCTGCCGCCGCTGCGGGCAATGCCGCGTTCGCCCTCGACACCTCGCTCGACACGGTCGTGCGGTCGATGGATGACGCCCGCTTGTGGTTCGGTGCCACGCAACGCGCAGCGTCTACTCGCGTGACCCAAGAACAGGACCACGCTCACGAGGTGCGTAACGTTCTCCAGCAGATTGCCGACTCGGCCGCCGATGCCTGCACAGATCTCGCTCACATGCGTGACCACGTGCTGGGCAACGTGCAGATCGCCGAATTCCTCGGCTACCGCGTGTCCGACGCGGGCGACGTCGCCCTGCCCGACGGTTCGACCACCACCGACACCGAGCAGTTCGCCACCGCGATCAGCGGTGGACTCGACTCGCTCGAGAAGTCCGACACCGCGTACGGACGTCAGATCTCCGACCTTGCAAGCGATCTCGCCGCCATGGTGAACGGCCAGCCCGATGTGACCATTCCGGGCGGCGAGAGGCTCGACCCCGATCAAGTGGTGGACATGTTGCGCCATCTGACGCCGGATCAGCGTCGGGCGATCCTGCGCCAGATGAGCCCGACCGACATTCGTCGAGTGATCCAGGCCGACCCCGAGGCGATGGGGAACATGGACGGCGTCGGATTCGAGTATCGAATCACGGCCAACGAGACCAACATTCGCAACGCGCTCGCGAACGAGATCCAGGCCGGACGCGGCACCGGACGCCGCGCGGATCAACTCCGCAAGATGCTGGAACAAACCGCGGACCCGTACCCGACGGGCACGGACGGGACATCGGAGCGCCAGTTCCTCGTGTTCGAGAACACCGCGAACGGCCGGGTCGTCGAGATGATCGGCGCCCTACGACCAGGCACGCGCAACGCCACCGTGTACGTGCCGGGGACCGGAAGCAACCTCAGCGGCGTGGCATCGCCGGACCGGAGCAACCGGAAGGCCGCGTGGAACCTCGCACACCAAACGGGCGGCCCGGTCATCGTGTACATGGACGGCGACCTCCCGCAGCGCATCGGCCACGAACACCTTCTGGATTCCCTGCGAAAGGGTCTGGGCTCCTCAGTGGCCGCCGTCCCGCAACTCGGCGCCGGACAAGCCCTTCTGCACGCCACGGCAGGTCTGTCCGGCAGCGCCGTCGACCCGCACTTCGCCGCGGACATGGCACCACGGCTGGTCTCCTTCGGCCACGAGCTCGACGTCGAACTGGCCGAGCATGCACCGGGCGCCAAGACCACCTACATCGGGCATTCGTACGGCGGGTCGATCGTGGGTACTGCCGACCAACTCGGATTGCGCGCCGACAACATCATCTACGCATCGTCGGCGGGCACCGGGCTCTACGACGGCAATCCGACAAGTCCTGATACGCATAGATTCTCGCTGACGTTTCCCGGGGATTTCATCCATCACGTGCAATCACTGCCCGGCAATCCCCATGGCGCCGACCCTGATTCGGCCCCGGGCATCACACGACTCGACACCGGCACGTATGAACGTGACGGCGTAACCCACGACTCGGGAGCACGGGCACACGGCGACTACTGGGACGATCCGAATTCCACCGCGTTCCGCAACATGGTGAAGGTCATCACCGGGCAGCAGCCGGATCTCTACATCTACCGGGAGCCCGACACCGTCACCCCGCAACGGTTGGGGCATGACGTGCTCAACCCCGTCGACAAGCTGCTCGATGTCCTGAACGGACGCGACACCGCGTACGGATTGCTCAGTCCCGAATGGTCGAGGCTGCTCAGGTCTTCCGAACGCTGACGCCCGCGGTGCCACGCCACCCGCCGATCTGGTGCATGACGTGATAGATGACGAGTGCGGCGATCGAACCGAGCGCGATCCCGCCGAACTCGAGATCACCGATCTTCCACTGGAAGTCGGCGATACCGATGACCAGCGGGATTGCTGCGGTGAACTGGTTGATCGGCAGACCGAAGTCGACTCGGTTCGTCACCCAGATGTGCACACCGATCACGCCGACGAGACCATAGAGCGCCGTGGTGACCCCACCGAGCACACCGGCCGGAATCGAGTTGATGACGGCACCGACCTTGGGCGACAGCCCGAGGAGAATGGCCGCGAGACCGGCAACCCAATAGGCCGCCGTCGAGTAGATCTTGGTTGCCGCCATCACGCCGATGTTCTCCGCGTAGGTGGTGGTGGCCGATCCGCCGCCACTGCCGGCGAGCATGGTGGCCAGACCGTCGGCCGCCAGCGCACGCCCGATGCGGCGGTCGTAGTCGACACCGGTCATCATGCCGACCGACTTCACGTGGCCGATGTTCTCCACCACGAGCACCAACACCACCGGCAAGAACAACGGGACCACCGAGAGGTGAAAGGTCGGAGTCTGGAAGTCCGGCAACCCAACCCACGACGCGGCGCCGATGGGAGCGGTGTCCACCTCACCGCGCGCGAGCGCGAACAGATAGCCGAGAACGACGCTCGCGAAGATCGCCAGACGACCGATCAGGCCACGGAACAAGACGACGCACAAGATCAGCAAGACGAGCACCACGGTCGCCGTGACCGCGTCCTGCGCATAATTGTTCTTTGCACTCGGCGCGAGGTTGAGTCCGATGAGGGCGACGATGGTGCCGGTGACGATCGGCGGCATCAGCACTTCGATCCAGCCGGTGCCGGCGACATGGCTGACGACGCCGATGATCACGAGAGATGCTCCGACGAAGACGATTCCGCCGAGTGCCGACGACTGACCGTGCGACGCCGTGGCGGCACCGACCGGCGCGATGATCGCGAAACTCGAGCCGAGGTAGCTCGGCAACCGGTTTCGCGTGATGACGAGGAACAGCACGGTGCCGATACCGGAGAACAGCAGCGTTGTCGACGGCGGGAATCCGGTGAGCACCGGCACCAGGAAGGTCGCGCCGAACATGGCCACGACGTGCTGCAATCCGATCCCGACCGTCCGCGGCCAGCTGAGCCGCTCCCCCGGCCCCACCACCTTCCCCACCCCGATCTCGTCTATCCGCTGCCACCGGAAGAACTGCCCTGGGCCATCGCTCATCGCCTCAGTCTGCGGTATCGCCGTCCGTTACGCCGCGTCTGCGCAGAACGTCATGGAGTGACCGGGATCACCTGAGTTAAATATGCATTTCAGATTCCAATTATGGTTGACTCGCATCATGCAGCTGACCCGGTTCACCGACATCGGACTCCGGGTCGTCATGCGCCTCGCGGCTGCCGACCGTGCGGATTCCAAGAAGCATTCCGACAGAAGAACTCTCACCACGCGTGATCTCGCCACCGAGCTGTCGGTGCCGTACACACATGTCGCCAAGGTGGTCAGCCGGCTGTCGGAGATGGGCGTCGTGCATTCGCGGCGCGGCCGCAGCGGCGGTCTGATGATCACCGAGCTGGGGCGCGACGCCCGGGTCGGATGGCTCGCGGAAACCCTGGAGGGTCCGGGTGAGGTGGTCGACTGCAACAGCCCCGAACCATGCCCGCTACGCGGTGCCTGTCGCCTGCGTGGGGCATTGGCGCAGGCGCGGACAGCCTTCTTTCGAAGCCTCGACGATCAGGTCATCGCCGACCTCGTCGCCGACCCCACCGGCGCAGTACTGCTCGCGCTGCGCGCACCCCAAGTGACCCCAGACCACACCGCCGCGCGAGCGCGGGACCACACCGCAGACTGACGCCCGCACCCACAACGAGACTCGACCCGATCCACCGTGGACGGGCCAGATGGAACGGAGACAGCAGTGCTCACCGATTCTCAACGCGAAACCCTCGCCGCCACCCTGCCCGCGGTCCAAGGCGCGCTCGGCGACATCACGCCCACGTTCTATCGACGGCTCTTCGCCGCGCACCCCGGGTTGCTCGACAACCTGTTCAACCGGACGCACCAGAAGACGGGAGAACAACCACAAGCGCTGGCCGGCTCGATCGCCGCCTTCGCCGCACTTCAACTCGAGCCCGACGTGCGACGCCAACGGTTCATCATTGACCGCATCGCGCACAAACACGCCTCGCTCGGTGTGACCCGCGAGCAGTACGACGTGGTGCACGAGCATCTGTTTGCCGCGATCGTCGAGGTACTGGGTTCGGCAGTGACGCCGCCCGTCGCCGACGCGTGGGACCAATTGTATTGGGACATGGCCGATCTCCTCATCACCGCCGAGGCCGATCTGTACGCCGGCGCCGGGGTCGAGTCCGGCGCGGTATGGCGCGACGCGCGGGTCGTCGAGCGGACACAGGTTGCACCGGACACCATCGCATTCACCGTCGCGGGTGTCGAGCCGCTACCGACATTCCGTCCGGGTCAATATATCTCGGTCCAGGTCGAACTCGCAGACGGCGCCCACCAGATCCGTCAGTACAGCCTCACGGGCTCGCCCGACGCGACCACCTGGACGTTCAGCGTCAAGCTCGCGGGTGAGGTGTCCGGCCAACTGCACGAGCAGGTCTTCGAAGGCGACATCCTCCGCGTGAGCACGCCATTCGGCGATCTGGTTCTCCCCGAGGATGATTCGCCGATCGTGATGGCGTCGGCCGGCATAGGATGCACACCGGTGATCGGCTTGTTGACCTCGATGAGCGCCGACCGTGATACACGGCCGATAACGGTGCTCCACGCCGACCGCTCGCGCAATCGGCAACCGCATCGAGGGCAGCTCGCCGCTCTGGTCGAATCGCTGCCCAACGGCCGGCTGATCCAGTGGTACGAGCACGGTGCGGGTCATCTGACTTCCGAGCAGATCCGCGTCGGTCAGATGTCACTGAGCGGGATCGACGTCGATCCGACATCGCATGTGATGCTCTGCGGCCCTACCGGATTCATGGCGTCGGTCCGTGACGAGCTGCTCGATCGCGATTTCACCGAGGCGCGCATTCACTACGAGACCTTTGGGCCCGAACTCCTTCGGGCCGGCGCGCGATGAGCTCCTCAGGCGCGATCGTCGTCGCAGCGACGTTCGTCTGGCTCGGCATGGTCCTTGCGATCTCCTTCATGGAGGCACCGCTCAAATTCCGCGCGCCCGGCGTGACCGTGCCACTCGGGCTGGGAATCGGCCGGATCGTCTTCCGGGCACTGAACGCGGCCGAGCTGGTGTGGGCGGTACTCGTCATCGTGGCCGTCGCCATCGGATCGTGGGCCGGAGTCACCGTCCCGATCGCCGCCGGTGTGGCGTGCGGTGCACTGGCCCTGCAGCTGGTCGGGGTGCGGCCCGTTCTCACTCGACGGTCCGACCACATCCTGGCCGGAGAGGAAGCACCGCGCAGCCGGGCACACCTCGCCTACGTCGCCCTCGAGGTCGTCAAGGTCATCGCGCTGCTGTGGTTGGGAATGGCAGTGCTTGCCGCCAGCTGACTCGAAGAGCTCGGCGACCAGGATTCTGACCTGCGGTAACGCGTTCGTCCACTCCGCTCCCGGAGGTGCCCGAGGCGCCAGCCGAGGGATGGCCCCGAAGGGTAGGCGAATGGGCCACGTCAGCGAGCCACCGGACCACTGAAAGTAGGGGAAGGTTCTTCCCCTACTTTCTGCCCCTGCTTGTTGAGTCGCCCGCGAGAAGATTCGCGGGGAGGACTCCAGGAGTAGGGGAAGAGTTTCTTCCCCTATTTTTCGTGGATCATCGTCGCCGCGCCGCGCTCCACAGCCCTATTCCCGCCTCCACGATCGTCGGCGACGCCGTCGAATGGACGCTGACTCGAAGAGCTCGGCGACCAGGGCTTCTGACCTGCGGTAACGCGTTCGGCCACTCCGCTCCCTGAGGTGCCCGAGGCGCCAGCCGAGTGGCTCGAAGAGCTGGTGAGAGGACATTGTCAGCTCGCCCGGCCGTCGAGGCTCGCAAGCTCGCTCCTCTGGGCGGCGCCTCAGGCAGCGTGGGGTGGCCCTTCCCGCGTCCATCCGTCGAGTTGGGTGACCACCGCGCTTACCTGGGGAAATGCAGCCCGCAGCGGAGGCGCTCCGGACACTCTGTGTCCTGTTGGAGAATCTGTGTGCTGCAGCACACAGGTGAGCCGATTCGGCACAGGGTGTGGCCTGAGGGCACCCACAGGGCCGCGACACTGAGCTGTCCGAACGCGATGCGTACGGACACCTATATGCACCCGAGTTTATATACACACAGTTGCATAGTGCGCTGTTGCAGTGTTAGCGTCGGATCATGGCGCTCGAGCATGCGATCCTCGTATCCCTGGCCGAACGCCCCGGCACGGGGTACGAGATCGGTCAGCAGTTCGACCGGTCGATCGGCTACTTCTGGTCGGCAACCCATCAGCAGATCTACCGAACCCTGAAGAAGCTGCACACCGACGGACTCGTCAGCTTCGAGTCGGTGGCCCAGAACGGACGGCCGGACAAGAAGCTCTACACCATCTCCGACGACGGCCGAAAGGTGTTGGCGGACTGGGCGATGAGCCCCACACCCCTGCAACCACTGCACAGCGACCTCGGGGTCAAGCTCCGGGCCGCCGAGTTCGGCGATCTGGCTGCCATCATCGGCGAACTCAAGGCGCATCGGGACGAGCATCTCGCCCAGTTGGCCATCTACCAAGGCTTTGCCGCCGACTACTACCCCGACCCGACGTCGTTGACCGGACGAAAGCTGCACCAGTACTTGGTGCTCCGCGGCGGCCTTCGCCAGGAGCAGAGCTTTGTCGATTGGTGCGACGAGGTCATCGAGGCCCTCGAACGCGAACTCTCATCCTGACCACCACCCGACCGATCAATCCCCTGAGATGAAAGGCAACGCCATGTCAGCCCACACGGCCGAGCGCAATCCGCACTTCCCCCACCTTTTCGAGCCGCTGCAGATCGGCGGCATGACCATCAAGAACCGCCTGGTCATGGGGTCGATGCACACGGGACTCGAAGACCGGGTGTGGGACGCCGACAAGCTCGCCGCGTACTTCGCCGAGCGCGCGAAAGGCGGTGCGGGTCTGATCATCACCGGCGGCTTCGCCACCAGCCGCACGGGCGTGCTCTCCCCGGCCGGCGGCAAGCTGACCAACGTCCTCGAGGTCAAGCGTCACAAGAAGGTGACCCAGGCCGTGCACGACGAGGGCGGCAAGATCGCGATGCAGCTGATCCACGCCGGTCGCTACGGCTACAACCCGTTCAAGGTCGCCGCCGGGTCCGAACCGTCGCCCATCCACCCGTTCAAGCATCTGAAGATGACCGAGCCGATCATCTGGCACGTCATCCGTACCTTCGGCCGCTCGGCCAAACTGGCGCGTCAAGCTGGGTACGACGCCGTCGAGATCATGGGCGGCGAAGGCTATCTCATCAACCAGTTCCTGTGCCCGCACACCAACGACCGCACCGACAAGTGGGGCGGAACCACCGAGAATCGGCAACGCTTCCTGGTGGAGGTCATCAAGGAGATGCGTCGCCAGGTGCCGCGCGATTTCCCGATCATCCTGCGCCAGTCCATCGCCGACCTGATCCGCAAGGGCCAGACGTGGGACGAGGTCGCGCTCATGGCGCGCAAGGCCGAGGAGCATGGCGTCGACGCCATCAACACCGACATCGGCTGGCATGAGGCGCAGGTCCCGACAATCGTCACCTCGGTGCCCCGCGGCGCGTTTGTGAAGTTCACCGAACGACTCCGCGACCAGGTGTCCATCCCCCTCATCGCCGCCAACCGCATCAATACCGCGGAACTGGCCGAGGAAGTCCTCGAGCGTGGCCGCGTCGACGCCATCCAGATGGCTCGCCCGTTCCTCGCGGATCCGCAACTCGCGATCAAGGCACAAGAGGGACGTTCCGACGAGATCAACACCTGCATCGGCTGCAACCAGGCGTGCCTCGATCACGCCTTCGTCGGCAAACACGTTTCGTGCCTTGTCAATCCGCAGGCCGGACGCGAGACCACATTGCTTCTCGGTCCGACGCGTCGGGCCAAGCGGGTGGCGGTCATCGGCGCAGGACCGGCCGGCTTGTCTGCCGCGGTCGCCGCGGCCAAGCGTGGCCACAAGGTCGACCTGTACGAAGGCGGACCCAGCATCGGCGGCCAGTTCTCGATCGCGTCGCGCATCCCGGGTAAGGAAGAGTTCCGGGAGACCATCCGCTACTTCACCCGGCAACTCGAGATCAACAACGTCAACGTCTTGCTGAACAAGCGAGTCACCGCCGATGAGATCATCGACGCGAAGTACGACGACGTAATCGTCGCGACCGGCGTCACACCCAGAATCCCGAGCATCCCGGGCGTCGACCACCCGATGGTGATGTCCTACGCCGACGCCGTGCTCGGACGCCGCGAGATCGGCAAGCGGGTGGCCGTCATCGGTGCCGGCGGCATCGGCTTCGACGTCAGTGAATTCCTCACCACCGACGAGTCGCCGTCGCTGAATCTCAAAGAGTGGGAACAGGAATGGGGCGTCACCGAGGACGGCTCCAAACCCGGCTTCGTCACCAAGCCGCGGCCGCTGCCGGCCATCCGCGAGGTGTACCTCGTGCAGCGCAAGTCCGGCAAGCAGGGCAAGACGCTCGGCAAGACCACGGGCTGGGTGCACCGCGCGACGATCAAGATGAAGGGCGTCGAGCAGATCTCGGGTGCCCATTACGACAAGATCGACGACGCCGGACTGCACCTGAGTTTCCGTGACGAGGAAGGCAATGTCACCGATACCCGGATTCTCGAGGTGGACAACGTCGTCGTGTGTGCGGGCCAGGAATCGGTGCGCGAGCTGATCGACCCGCTCACCCTCGCCGGCGTCACCACGCACGTGATCGGCGGTGCCGACCTGGCCGCCGAACTCGACGCCAAACGGGCCATCCGGCAGGGTACCGAGGTGGCGGCGGGCATCGGCTGACCGGGCCCGATACGGCTGGCGGCTACGATGGCCGCCATGCCGTTGCCGTCACCCACCGAATCCGCTCGAGCCGTCGTCACCGGGGCATCATCCGGGATCGGCATGGAACTGGCGCGCGCACTGGCTGCGCGTGGCCATTCGCTGATCCTGGTCGCCCGCCGCGGCGACATTCTCGAAGACCTCGCCGGCGAGCTGCAGGATCGGCACGGCGTTGTTGCCGAAGTTCGCGCGGTGGATCTCTCCGAGCCGCCCGCTGTCGAGGTTCTGGTCGCCGAGTTCGCCGACCGAGAGATCTCGATCTTGTGCAACAACGCCGGGATCGCCACGTTCGGCGCCGTGAGCGAGCTCGACCCCGCATATGAGCGTGCGCAGGTTCTCTTGAACGTCAACGCGGTTCACGACCTGACCCTCGCGGTTCTCCCCCAGATGGTCCAGCGTGGATCGGGGGGCATCTTGATGGTCGGGTCTGCCGCGGGCAACATGCCGATTCCCAACAACGCCACCTACGCCGCCACCAAGGCCTTCGTGAACACGTTCAGCGAGTCGGTGCGCGGCGAGGTGGCCGGGCAGGGCGTGCACGTAACCTTGCTGGCCCCAGGACCCGTGCGTACCGAGACACCATCGGCCGACGACGCGTCGATCGTCGACCGGATGGTGCCCGACTTCCTCTGGCACTCGAGCACCAAGGTTGCCGAGATGAGTCTGGATGCCTTGGCGCACAACAAGATGCGCGTCGTCCCCGGCACCCTGTCCAAGGCCATGTCGGTGGCCGGCGGCTACAGCCCGCGGGCAATCGTCGCGCCGATTGTCGGCTCCTTCTACAAGAAGCTCGGTAACGACGAACACTGATCGAACCCGGAGTCGGTGATCGAGCGTCGATTCGTCGGGTTACTCGAAGGACATCTCGGACTCGGTTAGCGCGGGTCGCGTTAGGTGATCTCGACACGGTGCCTCGCCTAGCGGCTCGGTACCGGCTCGATCAGCGGGGGGTGGCTCTACCTCCGTCGCCTACCCGTCCCGAAGATCGCGCGACTGAACTCTCGCCCCGCAGCACTGGCCGCCGATCGCAGGAAACTCTGCATCGGCTTGCTGGTGAGCACCTCGGTGAGCACTCCGGGCTCCTCAGGCGCTGGCTTGGGCGCAGGAGCCGGCGCGGGTGCGGGCGGCGGCGGTGGTGCGTCCGGTGATTCGTTCGGGGCCAACACCTTTGCGGTCAGCTTCTCGTATGCCGATTCCCGATCGATCGACTGACCGTACTTGGCGTACAACGAGCTCGCCTTGGCTGCAGCGGTAATACCCTCGGCGCCAACGGCTTCCATCGATGAACGCGGCGGACGCATGACCGTCCACGCAACCGGGGTCGGTGCACCCTTCTCCGACAGCACGGTGACGACGGCCTCGCCGGTGCCCAACGAGGTCAGCGCCTGGTCGAGCTTGTAGACATCGGAGACGGGGTAGGTCTTGACGGTCTTGCTGAGCGCCTTCTGGTCGTCGGGCGTGAATGCGCGCAGCGCGTGTTGAATTCGAGCGCCGAGCTGCGACAAGACCTCGTTGGGGATGTCGGTCGGCAGCTGCGAACAGAAGAACACGCCGACCCCCTTGGAGCGAATGAGTTTGACGGTCTGCACCACCTGGTCGACAAAGGCCTTCGACGCGTCGTCGAACAGCAGATGGGACTCGTCGAAGATGAACACCAGTTTGGGCTTGTCGATGTCGCCGACCTCCGGCAGGAACTCGAACAGGTCGGCCAGAATCCACATCAGGAAGGTGGAGAACAGCGCCGGTCGCGCGGCCTGCGCACCCAGTTCGAAGAGCGTCACGATGCCGCGGCCGTCCGGCGCCAGTCGGAGCAGGTCGGCCGGCTCGACCTCCGGTTCGCCGAAGAAGGTGTCGCCACCGTCGGCCTCCAGATTCGTGAGGGCGCGCAGGATCACCCCGGCCGTCTGCGTCGAGACACCGCCGATCGCCTTCAACTCCGGTTTGCCCTCGTCGCTGGTGAGGTGGGCAATGACCGAGCGCAGGTCTTTCAGATCCAGCAGCGGCAGACCCTTCTGATCCGCCCAGTGGAAGATCAGTCCCAACGTGGATTCCTGGGTTTCGTTGAGCCCCAACACCTTGCTCAACAGAATCGGCCCGAAAGAGGTGATCGTTGCGCGGATCGGCACACCGATACCTGTCGAGCCGAGCGACACGAACTCGACCGGATATGCAGACGGCTGCCAGTCATCGCCGGTCTGCTGCGCACGCGCCGTGATCTTGTCATTGGTCACCCCCGGTTGGCTGAGGCCCGACAGGTCACCCTTGATGTCGGCCATCACGACCGGCACCCCGTTGGCCGAGAGTTGCTCGGCGATGAGCTGCAGCGACTTTGTCTTACCGGTGCCGGTCGCACCCGCGACGAGACCGTGCCGATTCATCATCGCGAGCGGGATGCGCACCCTGGCTGCGGGGTCGACCTGGCCGTCGACCGACACCGTCCCCAGTTCCAGCGACGTCGACCCGAACGCGTACCCGGCGGCGATCTTCTGGGCCGGGCTGGGTTCGGCAGGCGGATTCGTGCTCTGGTCTGGGCCATTGGCGTCGGTCACGGGCGTCCTCTCGTCGACGAGCATCCTCGAGAGCAACAATAGCGATCGACACCTGTTGGTTAAGCTCGATGCGTGCAGGACAAACTGGTGTGGATCGATTGTGAGATGACCGGCCTGGATTTGGGGTCCGACAAGCTCATCGAGATCGCTGCTCTGGTCACCGACGGTGACCTCAACGTTCTCGGCGAGGGTGTGGACATCGTGATCCACGCCGACGACGACGCTCTGGCCGGCATGCCCGACGTTGTCACCAAGATGCATGCGGCGTCTGGGCTCACCGAGGAAGTGCGCGCATCCACGGTCACCTTGGCCGAAGCCGAGAATCGCGTGCTCGAGTACATCCGCAAGCACGTGACCACCGCCGGAGCGGTTCCACTCGCCGGCAACTCCATCGCCACCGACCGCGGGTTCATCTCCCGGGACATGGCCGAACTCGACGCCTACCTGCACTACCGCATGGTCGACGTCAGCTCCATCAAGGAACTGTGCCGCCGCTGGTATCCACGCATCTACTTCGGGCAGCCGGAGAAAGGTCTGGCCCACCGCGCCCTCGCCGACATCAAGGAATCGATCCGCGAGCTGCGCTACTACCGTGCGGCCGCGTTTGTTCCGCAGCCGGGCCCCGACGCCGACGCCCTCACCGCCATCGTCGAGGAACTCGGCCCCGCCTGAACGCGCTGGTCATCAACCGATTGGTGTTGGATGGCGGCCACCCGCTAGAGTATGACCTTGGCTCTGGGACCCGGCGCATCACACCTGGGTTTCCGACGCCGATGGTGGATGTAGTTCAGTTGGTAGAGCACCAGGTTGTGATCCTGGCTGTCGCGGGTTCGAGTCCCGTCATCCACCCCTAGCAGGTCGGAGGGCGTTTTCGCCCTCCGACCTTCTGCTTTCGCCCACCAATCACGACCTGGGCCGACCGTCGCCGCGGGCGTATATTCACACCATGGCCACCGGCCAGAATGACCCGATCACCGACGCCGACCTCGCGGAGCTCATCGCCCGCGTGGACGAGGCCGCGGCCGCCTTCATTCGAGGTGATGCCCGCACATATCTGGCCCTGCTCGAGCACTCCGACGACTACACGTTGATGCCGCCGGGCGGAGGGCCAACAATCCACGGATCCGAAGGAACCGACGAGGCGATCGACGCGGTCAGCGCCTTCTTCGCCGGCCCTGGCGAAGCGACCTGGGTCACGGAGGCCACGTATGTGTCGGGCGACATGGTCGTGCTGGTCGGTGTGGAACGCCAAAGCGGAGTGATCGACGGTCGAGAACCGCAAGACTGGTCGCTGCGCCTCACGCTGGTGTTCCGACGTCACGCCGACGGCTGGCAGATCATCCACCGCCACGCAGACGCTCTCGTGCACCCAATACCGTTCGACCACGTCGCAGAAGTCGCCCGCGGCCTCGACAGCTGATCTCCGCAGCCGAAACTGACTGTCACACAGATGCTTCCGCGACCGCGGCCAAGCGGTCCAAAGACGCGCTCAACTTCTCCGACGTGGTCGCCCGTGCACGCGGAAGCCTCTTCTCATCGGTGAGCCTTGTCCAGTCGTAGGTGTGGGTCACCAGCACCTGATCGTTGGCGGGTTCGAGTTCCCATCGCCACAGATGTCCGGGAGGCGGACCGCCCGGCTCCGACGGACGCCACGCAATCAGACGGCCCTCGTCGAATTCCTCGACGTGATTCTCCCGGACGGCACCCGTGGTGAGGGTCATCGCGAACACGTCACCCACCGCGCGCACCCGTTGTTCAGGAGCCGCCGTGGCGAGATTGTCATTGCCGTCCCATTCGGGTTGCCGCGCCGGATCGGCGATCAACTCGAAAATCACCGCCGCGGGTGCATGGATGACACGTTGCGCACTCACGATCCGATCGATCATGCTCCGATCCAATCACCCGAGCCGGCCCTGCCGATGGTGAAGCCGACATAGTGCCTGGTAGTGGACCTGTGTATCGCCTGAAGCAATCTCCCCCACAACCACATCCCCGACGGCCACGCGATCACCCGAGCGCACCACCACACCGTCGGCCACGCGGGCATTGTGCGTGGCCGGGCGACCACACCAGCACAGCACGATCGCCTGCATGCGGTGCACCTCGTCGGCGACTTCGATGAGCCGTGCCGACCCCGGGAACAGCCGCGCCTGAAAGTCCGTGAGCAGACCGAACGCGAGCACATCCACCCCCGCCTCGTCGACGAGACGCACCAGGGCCTCCACCTGTGACGGCGTCAGGAACTGCGCCTCGTCGCACACCACGTAGTCGAGTTCGCCTGCCGATCCGTCGTCCATGGCAGCGGCGAACACGTCATCGCCCGGCCCGACGATGACCGCGGTGGCAGTCAGACCGATCCGGCTCGTCACCATTGGCGCACCCGACCGGTCCAGAGTGCTGACCAGAACGCCACGGCGCCCCTGCCGACTCTGGTTGAAGTGCGTCTGCAGGGCAAAGGTCGACTTGCCCGCACCCATCGGGCCATGAAAGAAGACGAGCCGCGCGATCATCGCACGTCACCACACCACGAACTCATCGTCCGATGATGCCGCACCGCGGCAGCGCTTGCGCATGACGCCGAACCGCGCATCGTGGATCTCCCGGACGAGTAGCCTCTGGCGAAAGTGTCGTCGGTCACAACTTGGGGGGTCATGCGATGGTGGCGCGTCGGAGAAGTGTCGTGGTGGCCATGGTGTTGTCGACAGCGTTGGCGCTGACGTGGACCGGCGCACCGACGTCGGAGGCCGCGCCCGCTCGATCGGAGACCACCTACGCCTCCACGTCCGCGGTGTCGTGGGTCGTCGCGACCGTCGTTCGGGTACGCATACCGTTGCCGCCGACCGCCGGAAGACACCCCGAGGCGTGTGACTGGTTGTCGTACTTGCGTTTCCGATCCTCCGCCGGCCCAGTACGGTCGGCCGACGCCGATCGCATCGTGGTGGCTCAACCGGGGATCTTCGAGGGCGCAGGCGCATTCGAAAGCGTTGCGCGCAACACGGTGGCCGCCGCTGCGCGGGCCGGGTCGTCGATCGAGTTCTGGGCCCTCGACCGTCGGTCCAACTGCATGGAAGACCACACCGGCATCGACGCCGCGCTGAAGTCTGGCTCCTTCGAGACCGCAGCCGGTTACTACGTGTCCGGGAAGACCGTCAATGGTCGCCGATTCGCTGGATTCCCCGACTTCCCGGCGAACGGCCCGCAGTACGCCTGGTTGCGGCACCAGGGTGTCGAGCAGACCCTCCGCGACGAATACGACCTTCTCCGCGCTGAGCTTCCCGACCAGCGACTCCGCAAGCAGAAGGTGATCTGCGGCGGCCATTCGCTCGGCGGCTTCATCACCGGGTTCTTCGCCGAGTGGGACTTCGACGGCGATCGACGGACCACGCAGGACGCCGGGTTCAATCAGTGCGCGGGATACGTCGCGCTCGACACCGGTATCACCTCCGACCTCACCGCACTCACCGGTGGGCTGAATCTTCCTACCAGCGTTCGCATTCCGGACATCCCCGCACCGGTGGGCACCGTGCTCGACGCCGCACTCGGAATCGTCGACACCGCACTGCCGGTGCTGGCGCTGCCCGCGGTCATCAATCCGGAGACGATGAACCTGCTCGCCCTCACCGGCCTCGCCGCCCGACTCGACCCCGACGGCGTCGACGACGTCATCACCCACTTGCCCAAGAACCTCAACGTCGACATGACGCTGCGCACGCTGCTGGCCAAGGACTACCCGATGTTCCTCACCGGCCAACCCGACATCCACACCCTGCACGCCACCAACACCGCTGTCCTCGGCGCCATCCTCGACGACAACTCACAACCCTTCGGCTTCCTGCAGACCAGTGTCGGGTTCATCGGCTCCGGTCCGGTCGTCCCGAAGTCATTCCCCTTGCCGGACGCCGTGGCGAAGCGGATTCCCCTGTCGCTCACTTCTTTCGGCGACGCACCGAAGTATGCACCGAGCGGGTTCGCGCCCGACATCGTCTATACCTGGCGCGACTACGACCAGATCGATCCATCCCTGTACCGATACACGACGCCCAGCAACGAGGTCACCTCGATCCACGAACTCGCGCGTAACCTGTCCGAACCGCCGCTCGACTTCACCGAGTGGTACTTCCCCACCGCGCTGCCTGCCGAACTGTCGAACCGCAACGGCGGCGCGGCGGCTCGTCACCGGTTCTATCCCGGCGCCGCCAATCGCGCACCGATGGTGACGTTCATCGCCGCGGGCGGTGTGCAACCCACCCCGGCGGCCAATCCGCGTGGCATCGTCGTCCGCTTGCCCGGCTACAACCACATCGACGTCCTGACCGCTGCCGCGCGCCAGAACAACGGCCGCCCGGAACAGGTGTCGACGCGGCTGGCCGCCTTCGCGATCAACGTGCGCTGAGTCAGTTGCCGCGCGCCATCGCGATCATGCCCTTCAGGTCGAGGCCCGCCTTGGTGCCGCCATCCACCAGGATGTCGGTGCCGGTGAGATACCCGGGTTTCGTGCTCGCCACGAAGGCGAGGATCTCCGCGACCTCGTCGGGTTTACCGAATCGCTTGAGCGCCGCGTAGTCGAGGAGCTTGGCCGACCCGCTCTTCTCTTCCAGCCTGCCCATCGCGGTGTCGAAGCTGCCCGGCGACACCGACACGATGCGTGCACCTTTCGCACCGAAGTCGGCGGCCATCTCGCGGGTGTACCAGATCACGAAGGCCTTGCTGGTGCTGTACGCGGCACCAGCGCGCGCGGAGGCAGGCAAGACTCGGGTGCTACCCACCAACTTGCGTTCCATCGCGCCAACGTCCTTGCGTGCCAACCGGAATGCGCGGGTGGGCTGGAGAAGCCGCGGACTCATATGGCCGGCGATCGACGCGACGTTCACGATCGCGTCGCCTTCGCCCGCGACCCGAAGATAGGACTCGACGACGTTGACCGTACCCACCGCGTTGATTCGCGCGATGAACCTGGCGTCGCCCATCTGTGGACTCACCCCCGCGGTGTGGATCAATGCGCGGACGTGACCACCCCGCTCGGCATCGTCGATCAGCGCATCGACCGAGGCACGGTCGGTGATGTCGCACACTGTGCCCGACGCCTCGATACCGGCAGCGGTCAACTCGTCCACGGCGCGATCGAGTCGGCCGCCGTCGACGTCGGCGAGCACGATCCGGTGATCGACGCCGATGATCCTTGCGGTCGCCAATCCCATGCCGCCGGTTCCCCCGGTGATGATCGCCGTCTGCTGCATGCTCGCTCCGTTTCACTCGATCAGATACCCGCCGCCACCGTCATCCTGCCCGACTGTGCGGCTCTGGTCTTCCCCGTTTTCGGCCAATTCGCCCCGCCATCTCGTTACCTTGGCGTAACTTCAGGTCAAATGACCTAAACATGTCGCCGGTAGTTTCGTTTCGTGATCACGACGCAGGGGTGCGTCGACGAACGGGGGTTTCATGAGTAGCAATGTGTCGCGCCGCCAGTTCCTTGCCGGCAGCGCTGCGGTAGCGGGGACCACGGCGGGAGTGCTCGCGCTCGGGCATCACCCGGCCAACGCGGCACCCCGCGACGGCGTGGTCGACGCGATCGTCGTCGGTGCCGGCCTCTCGGGCCTGGCCGCAGCCAAGACACTCAGCGAGGGCGGCGCGTCGGTCGTCGTCCTGGAGGCACGCGATCGGCCGGGCGGCCGCGTCCACAACATCAAGTCGCCTCGACTCGGCGCCACGCTCGACGCAGGTGCGGAATTCATCGGACCGACGCAGAACCACATCGCCGCCCTCGCGCGCGAGTACGACGTCCGCACCCTGCGCACCTACAACGTCGGCGACAGCATCTTCTTCAATGACGGACGCGCACAACGCATGTCCGCAGCGGTGCCGCTTCCCCTCGTTCCGGACATCGGGGAGGCAGGGCCGGCACTCGCGCGGGCGTCGGCCGATGCCCTGGCCGGATTCCCGGTCGGCGAACCGTGGAAACACCCGAACGCCCGCCACCTCGATTCGCTCACCTGGAAGCAGTACACCGACCAGATGGTCAGCACGCAGACCGCTCGCGACCTGATGCAGGTCGCGATGTCGGCGCCGCTGTCCGTCCGTCCCGACGAGGTCTCGGCTCTGTACTTCCTCAACTACATCGCGGCCTCCGGCGACGAGAACAATCCCGGCACCCTGATTCGCCTCCTGAGCACCGATGGCGGCGCGCAGGAGAAACTCTTCGAGGGTGGTGCCGCGCTCATCCCGTTGCGCATGGCCAAGGCACTCGGTCGTCGCATGGTCTACAACGCACCGGTCCGCACGATCGCGACCTCGGGCGGCATCGCGACCGTCACCAGCGACGCGGGCACCTTCCGCGGACGGAAGGTCATCGTCGCGATGTCGCCGGCCATCAGCGACCAGATCGATTACCGCCCAGGTCTTCCCGCGTCCCGCGTGGGATTGACACGCGGCTACCACATGGGTGCGGTGAGCAAGTTCGCGGCGCTGTATCGGCGACCGTTCTGGCGCGAGAAGGGCCTGTCCGGCCAGGTATATGGCGACGGCCGACCGATCGACGTCACGTTCGAGAGCTATGCCGAGGACCGGCACATCCTCATGGGGTTCATCTCCGCGGATGCGATGCGTCGCCTCGACCGTGCACCCGCGCACCAGATCGTACGCGAGTGCATCGGGAACTTCGTCGACTACTTCGGTCCGGAGGCACGCGACTTCATCGACTACGGCATCTTCAAATGGGATCTCGAGCCCTGGTCTCGTGGTGGTCCGGTCGCGGTGAGTTCACCGGGTACCCTCACCCGATTCGGGCCGGCGCTGCGCGCTCCGGTGGGCCCCATCCACTGGGCAGGGACCGAGACCGCCGACTATTGGACCGGATACATGGACGGTGCCGTTCGTTCCGGCAAGCGCGCGGCCCGCGAAGTTCTCGGGGCCCTGTGACCGGAGGACACCAGCAATGAGAATGCCCGTCGAGACCCGACGAGAACTGTTGCTGGACTCTGCCTTTCACGTCATCGCTCGTAACGGCGTCGACGGCGCAACGACGCGTGCAATCTGCGCCGAAGCGGGTGTCACGCTCTCCACCTTCCACTACGTCTTCGACTCGCGCGAGGCATTGCTCGCCGCGCTCGTGCACCGCGGCATCGAGATGGAACTCGAGGCGATGGCATCTGCACTCGGGCAGGGCGCAACCGTCGGGTCGCGTGGGCGACGCGGCGTCGGGCTGATGTTGAGTGGCGCGCTAACGGCCTATATCGACGGTGTGGAAGCCGATCCCGATCGCGAGCAGGCGATGATCGCGCTCAATCAGTACGCGCGCCAGACCGACGGCCTTCGTGCGTTCGGGGCCCAGATGTATCACTCGTACTACGACGCCATCGCGAACGGCCTCGCGGCGGCCGCAGCAATGGCGGGCGTGACGTGGGACCGTCCGGTACGCGAGCTCTCCCCACTGGTGGTTGCCGCCACGGACGGAATCACGCTCGCCTACCTCAACATTCGCGACCGTTCGGTCTGCGACACGATCGCAATGGCGACCACATCACTGTTGATGACACACATCGTCGACGAGGTCGACTCAGGGGGAGATCTACATGGACATCAGCCGTAGAAAACTACTTCAGACCACAGCTGCGTCCGCAGTCGGGGGCGGTGTCGCGCTGGCCGTGGGAACCACAGTCAGCGCGACACCGAGCGGGGCCACACCCGCTCGCGAGGACAGCACGAACTATCTGGTCGGGTGCGGAATCGCCGACATGACCGGCGCCATCGCCGGTCAGGGAATGATGGGCTATTCCGACGCCAATCAGGTCGCCGAGGGGCTGCTCCAACGCTGTTGGGCCCGGGCCTACATCGTCGTCGACCAGTCCACCGGCGAACGCATCGTCTTCCTCACCGCCGACATCGCGTGCCTGTTCCAGTCCCATCACATGGGCCTGATGCCCAAGTTGCGCAAGCGATTCGGCGCGCTGTACACCGAACGAAACGTCAACCTCAATGCGACGCACACCCATGCGTCCTGTGGCGGGACGGCCTGGGACTACGCCTACTCGCTGGCCGCCTACGGGTTCAAGAAGAACTCCTACCAAGCCGAACTCGACGGACTGTTCAACGCGATCGTGCGCGCGCACGAGAACCTCGCGCCCGGCTCCATCGGCCTCGGTCGGTCCGAACTGCACAACGCGAGCGCCAACCGGTCCAAGGTCGCCTTCGACCTCAATCCCCGCGCCGACCGTCGCCACTTCCCGCATGCCATCGACCCCGCCGTCACGGTCCTGCGATTCCGCCAGGGCGCCAAGGACGTCGGAGCGATCACCTGGTTCTCCACCCACGGCACGTCACTGACCGACAAGAATCACTTGATCGCCGGCGACAACAAGGGGTATGCCAGTTATCGCTGGGAGCGCGACGAACCCGGCATCGTCGCAGCGTTCCCACAGACCAACTCGGGCGACATGACGCCCAACCTCAAACTGAGAAAGATGCGTCCGAGCGGGCCCACCGACGACAACCGCCTCAACTGCGCGATCATCGGCGAACGCCAGTATCAAGCGGGCCGTGTCGCGTTCGCCGGAGCGCAGGGTATGCGACGCGGCGGCGTCGATTCGGCGGTGCGCTACGTCGACATGTCGGCAGTCAGCATCAATCCGGCATTCACCCCGGAAGGGCGGCCGGCACGCACCACGCCGGCGATGATGGGCGCCGCCGCTGCCGCGACAAGCACCGAGGACAACTACTACTCGCAGCTGGGATTTCTGAAAGAGGGTGTCACCAATCCGCTCGTGACAGCTTTCGGCGGTGACAAGCACCCACCGATCGCCCCGTGGATGCGCGACATGCAGGCACCCAAGCTGACGCTGTTCCCCCTCGGTCTGCTTCCGCCGTCTCCGTGGATTCCACACGTGGTGCCGCTGCAGATCATGCGCATCGGTGAACTCGTCCTGGTCGCGATTCCCGCCGAGGTGACCATCGTCGCCGGTCTGCGACTACGACGAGTCGTCGCCGACGCTCTGCACGTGGACATCGATGACGTTCTGATCCAAGGCTATTCGAATGCCTACACCCAGTACGTGACCACGCCGGAGGAGTACGACGCCCAGCAGTACGAGGGCGGCGAAACCCAGTACGGCCGGTGGACCCTGTCGGCCTACATGCAAGAGTTCGCCCGTCTCGCCGCGGCCATGGCGTCCGGCCGCACCCTGGGCCGCGGACCCGCGCCGCTGGACAAGGCGGGACTGCAGCCCGACCTTCTGCCTGCGGTACCGCCGGATCGTCCGATTCCCGGACACCGCTACGGCGACGTTCTCACGCAGCCCCGAAATCGATACCGGCCAGGCCAATTGGTGTCGGCCGAGTTCGTCGGAGCTCATCCCAACAACGATTTCCGGCATGGCCGAACATATCTCGAGATCCAACGGCGCGACGGTCTGCGCTGGCAGGTCGTCGCCGACGACAACGACTGGTCCACCGAATTCCATTGGTCGAGGCCGGCGGGCTCGTCGGACACCTCCAAGGTGCGTATCACCTGGAAGAGCCCGGCCGAGGTTTCGGGAACCTACCGCGTGCGCTACTTCGGAAACAGCAAAGACGCGCAGGGAAAGATCCACGAATTCAGTGGCGTGTCAAGAGAGTTCCGCGTCGGCTGACCACCGCATCCCGTTGAGCGTGCGTCCCAAATCGTTGACTGGGCATTTCGACGCACGGTCAACGAATTTCGACGCACGGTCAACGAGGTGGAGATCAGTACACGCGCGCCCGCATGAGCGACACGTTGTACTGCGCCCATGTCGACATGGTGAAGTACAGATCGTTGCCGCGCGACCACGGGTGCAGGAATCCGCCGTAGAGCTGGGCGTAGCGCTGGGAATGCACCAGCTCTGTCGGCTCCGACCACAGCCCCTGCGGCGCACGCGCCTTGCGCAGGACTATGGAGCCGCGAAGCGCGTCGAGGTAGCTCAGCTGCCACCGCTGGGTCTCGTCGTCGAAGCGTGCCGACAACTCACCGGCGACACCGAAGAACAGCACCGACGCGACGTTCCCGTTGCGGGCGGGCACCCAGCGGCCGTCGCGCCAATACTGGTATGCGGTCTTGTTCAGAACGTCCGACTTGAGCACCCGCGCGAGACCGACCGATCCGATCCGCGAGTTGGGCGTGCCGAACATGTAGACGTAGTCGCCGTGCGGAACCATCGAGGAGACCTGGAACTGGCTTGTCCCGAAGATGTTGTCCCACCGCGCATATCGATCCTTGACCCAGGTGGACCCGCCATCGTCGGAGTAGGCCAGCCCGCCGTAGTTGGTGAGCCACACCCCGGGAAGCGGTGCCCACCACCGCACCGACATGTAACTCATGTACTGGCGGTCACCGATGGCGAACCCGGACGTGGGGATCGTCGTCATCTCGTAGTAGTTGATGTGGCGCGAATCGAGCACCTGTACGGCATGGCATCGGCTGTCCTGCACCATCGTGTCGATCGACATACCGTCGGCGAGATGGGTGTCGGAGGAGAATCCGAGCACGTTGCTCCGCCAGTCTCCGCCGTTCGCGCCCGGCGGCTTGAAGCCCTTGCCGAACGTGTCGCCGAACACGATCGCGACCTGCCCCGGCTTGGACTCCCACATGATGCCGAGATCGGTGCCCTGGATCTGCCAGCGCTTGTCCGTGCGACTCGTCGAGCCCTTGCCGGTGAGCGTGGAGACGAAATTCACCCGTGTCACCCGCGGCGGGGTCGGTTTCGGGGCCACCGGTCCGGCTTCGAATCCGGGCGCCTTGGCCGGTGGTGGTGGCGGGAAGGTCGGCGGATTCGGGTTGGGTACGGGAATCGGGATGTTGATCGGGCGCGGGTCGAGCGTGATCTTCGGGAACTCGATACTCAGCGCCGGCCCATTGGGCTTGGGCTTCTTCGGATCGGTGATGTCAGGGCACGGATCCGAACACGGATCGTGCGGCGGCAGCTGCGAGGGAATCCGCACCGGCTTCACCTGCGGCGCCGGCTCCGGGACCGGGAGAATCCGCGGGTACGGAAGCGGTATACCGATGCGGTCGGGCAGTTTGGGGATGAGGCTGCGCGGATCGAACGGACCACCCTTGGGCTTGGGCGGCAGATCGTTCTCACATCCGGAGCTCGGTAGTTGCCGTTCGGGTGCGCCCGACGCCTGGCTTGCACCGACCACCGACGCCGTACCCGCGACCAGCATCGCGGCGCAGATCGGCGCAAGACCGCGGTACACCCAATCGCCGGCCATCGGTCCCCTCCTCGTGATCGCGCACCGCACGCGATCACGAGGAATCTATCATCGCAGCCGCTCAGAGCGTGCGAGCGATGATCTCCTTCATGATCTCGTTGGTACCGGCGTAGATCTTCTGCACGCGGCCGTCGGCCCACATGCGAGAGATCGGGTATTCGTTCATGTAGCCGTATCCACCGAACAGCTGAAGACACTCGTCGGCCACCACCATCGCCCGGTCGCTGGTCCACCACTTCGCCATCGCGACGGTCGGGATGTCGAGCTTGCCCTCGAGGTGCTTGGTGATGCAGTCGTCGACGAACACACGTGCAATGCGGGTCTCGGTAGCTGCCTCGGCAAGTTTGAACTTGGTGTTCTGGAACCCGAAGATGGGGCGACCGAACGCGGTGCGCTCCTTGGTGTAGGTGATCGTCTGGGCAACTGCGGTTTCCATGCCGGCGACGGAGGCGACCGCGATGATGAGCCGTTCCTGCGGGAGTTGCTGCATCAGCTGGACGAATCCCTGGCCCTCCTGCCCATCGGCGGACAACAGGTTCGACACCGGCACCCGCACACCGTCGAAGAAGAGTTCCGAGGTGTCCTGCCCGCGCTGCCCCACCTTGTCGAGCACGCGGCCACGCCGGAATCCCTCACGGTCGGCTTCGACGAGGACCAGCGAGATCCCCTTCGCGCCCTCGGCGGTGTCGGTCTTGGCCACGACGATGATGAGGTCGGCCTGTCCCCCGTTGGTGATGAACGTCTTGGAGCCGTCGATCACGTACTCGTCGCCCTGACGGATCGCCTTGGTCTTGACGTTCTGCAGGTCCGACCCGGTGCCGGGCTCGGTCATCGCAATCGCACCGACCACCTCGCCGCTGGCCATCTTCGGCAGCCAGGTCTTCTTCTGCTCTTCGGTGCCGTATGCGAGCAGGTAGTGCGCGATGATCCCGTTGTGCAGGCTTCCGCCCCACGATGAATCGACGATCCGGGCCTGCTCCTCGATCAACACCGCCTCGTGCGCGAAGGTCCCGCCGCCACCGCCGTACTCCTCGGGGATCGACATACAGAGCAGCCCGAGTTCGCCTGCCTTGTTCCACAGGTCCCGGTCGACGTGATGCTGCTCGATGAACTTCCCGATGTTCGGCTTGATCTCCTTCTCGCAGAAGCTGCGGGCAAGATCACGCAGAGCAGTCAGGTCGTCGGTTTCCCAGGAAGAGCGATCAGCCATGGTTGTACACCCTCATCGTCGGCGTTATTGTCAGCCGCGATCGTAACAGTGATGAGTGGCAGAGTTGCACCGGGCGCCGGGAGCGGGCCGACCCACCCGCCGACGACAGAGACCTCACCTGCAGTCACGGACCGTCGGCAATCCCGACGGTCTCTGACCAGAAGTGAGGTCTCTGTGTGGAGAAATCAGCCGTTGGCGTTACCGGCCTTCCATTCGGCCCACTTGATGTTCCAGTCACCCAGGCCATCCGTCCCGGGCAGGGTGCCGCCGGTGGTGTTCTTCACCAGCACCGGATCACCCTTGAGGGTGTTGTTCATGATCCACAGTGCGTTGTCGGGGCTCAGATTGAGGCAGCCGTGGCTGGTGTTGGTATTGCCCTGCGCCCACACCGACCACGGAGCCGAGTGGAAGAAGATGCCGCTGTAGGACATCCGGGTCGCGTAGTCCACGGGCGTGCGATAGCCGTTCGACGAGTTCACCGGCACACCGTAGGTGGACGAATCCATGATGATGTTGTCGTGCTTGTCGGCGACCAGATACCAGCCGTTGTCGGTCTCGTCGCCGGGCTTACCCATCGAGGTGGGCATCGTCTTGACGACCCGACCGTCGCGCCTGACGACGACCTGCTTGTTGTTGTCGTCGGCGGTGATGATCATCGACCGGCCGATGGTGAACTGACGCTTGACGTTCTGCTGCCCGAACAGTCCGTTGCCGAGGTCGATGCCCTCGGTGTTCACCGCGACCGTCACCTTGGTGCCCGGCTTCCAGAAGTGCTGCGGACGCCAGCGAACCTCGGTGTCGCTGATCCAGTAGAACGCGCCGTCGACGGGCGGATTTGCGGTGACCTTGATGGCACGCTGCGCGGCCATCCGGTCCGGGATCGGCTCGTCGAACTTCACGGAGACCGGCTGACCGATGCCGACCACCCGATCCTCTGCGGTCGGCGTCACGTATGCCTGCGTCAGGTTGCTCGGTGCGCTGGTCGTGAAGGACACCTGCTTGGTGCTGGCGCCGCCCACGCCGGTCGCGTTGGCCTGCAGGGTGTAGGTCCGGTTGAAGCCGAGCACCTCGCCACTGACCCACTCGGTGCGATCCGCGCTGAACTCGCCACGCACCGGCTGGCCGTTGGACTTCTTGATGACCACATTCGTCAGCGTGCCCTCGCTGGAGCGAACGGTGATCGGTGCGCCCGGCTGGATGCCCACGGACTTGTCACCGAGCGGCTTGTCGGCAATCCCGCTGAATGCCAGCCCGGGTACGAGCATGTCCCCGAGCAGACTCGAGCTCGACACGTCGTCGGAGTATGAGGGGTCCTTGGTTGTGCATGACGTCAACAGGGCCACCACTGCGAGCAGCACTCCACTGACCACCAGCGACGTCCGCCGGCTTCGACCGATCCCCATCGTTTACCAACCTGTCTCTACCGACCCGGTGCCCACCCGGAGTCGCCCTGCCAACTGACAAAAACGGCCACCAGCGCCGCTCTCGCACCGATTGTACGAGAAACCCCGGACATCCGAATTGTCCGAGTCGGCCATTCGTCCGATGCGCCGTGTGGGGTACGGCACAGACGCGACAAGACGCCCCGAAATCTTGGGGCGTCTTGTCATGGAGTGCGCCATCAGGGACTCGAACCCCGAACCCGCTGATTAAGAGTCAGCTGCTCTGCCAATTGAGCTAATGGCGCGTGCCGTTGCGAGATGGAACCTTACATGCCCGCGTCGCAGAAGTGAAATCGCCTGCTACGACCGGTCAGCTCGCGTTCCCGCGTTTCCACACCGACCACGGGACGTTCCAGTCACCGAGTCCGTCGTCGCCCGGAAGCGGCGGCCCGACAGTGTTTTTCGCGATCACGATGTCACCCCGGAGCGCGTGGTTCAGGAACCATTCGGCGTTGTCGGGACTGACGTTGAGGCATCCGTTGCTGACGTCCGAGTTGCCCTGGTCACCGAGCGACCACGGCGCCGAGTGAACGTAGATGCCGCTGAAGGAGATACGGGTCGCGTCGTAGACCACCTCACGGTAGCCACCCGGCGAACTGACCGGGACACCGTAGGTCGAGGAGTCCATGATCACGCTCGGGTCCCGTTCGGCGACGATGTAGATGCCGTTGTTGGTGGGCGTCGAGTCCTTGCCCATCGAGGTCGGCATCGTCTTGACGACCTTGTTGTTGACGTACACCGTGATGATCTTGGTCTTGTCGTCGGCGATCGCCACAAAGCGCCGGCCTACCTTGAACGAGGTGTTGAGGTCGTTGCTGCCGAACACACCGCCGCCCAGGTCGATTCCCTTGAGCCGTGCCGAGACCCGCACCTTGGTTCCGGGCGCCCAGAAATGCTCCGGCCGCCACCGCAGCATGCTGTCGTTGACCCAGTAGAACGCACCGTCGACAGGTGGGTTGGTGGTCACCGAGATGGCACGCTGCGCGTTGAGTTTGTTGGTCACCGGGGTATCGAAGTTGATCACCACCGGCTGGCCGACGCCGACGTTCTCACCGTCGCCGGTGATCGTGGACACCGATGCGAAGGAATCGGCCGACGCGGTGCTGAATTTCACCTGCCGGGCGCCATCGCCTTCGACGCCTCTGGCAGCCGCGGTCAGCGTGTACCGAGCGCCGTAGTCGAGTGCCTCGTCGGTGACCCAGTCGATGCCGTTGGGCGCGATGCGGCCGTCGACCTTGCCGTTGGGCCCGGAAACCACGACGGAGGTCAGATTGCCGAAGTGTGGCGTGACCGTGATTCGCGCTCCCGGCATCACGCCGACCGCTTCGTCCTTCATCGGACGCTGCCCCCAACCGGTGACCGAGATGGTCGGATGGCCCAAGGTGGACGCGGCCGGCGCATCGGTGATCGCGTCGGAATACGTGGGATCGCTTGAGCATCCAGACAATACGGACACCAGAGCGATGATGGAGGCTGCGGCGGTCGCGCCGCGGACGGAGCGGCGACGACCGGCGCTCAACTGACGACTACCTTGCGGATCACGAGGACGAGCACGAGTGCGCCGACACCGGCGAGCGTGTACTTGACCGCGGGGCGATTGAGAGTGGCCAAGGCGGTGGTCTTGGCGTCGTCGGCCAGCCGCTGAGGACTTGTCCGCTCGGCCAGCGCGTCCAGGGTGCTGGCCAGGTCTTCGCGAGCCTTCGCGATTTCCTGCTCGATACGTTCGGTATCCCCGGCCACGCGGCCCTCCCGGCAGTGTCTCGACGTCCATGACTGTGGCCGTCGGCGCCGGACAACCCGGCCGCACGAACGACAACGCTTAGATGCTACGGCATCGATCGGCGCGTTGCGCTCGCCCGTGCCGTGTAATCCCCCGTCGCTACGCTCGCCCCGTGCAATCCCCCGTCGCTACGCTCGCCCCGTGCAATCCCCCGTCGCTACGCTCGCCCCGTGCAATCCCCCGTCGCTACGCTCGCCCCGTGTGGCGCTGGTCATCGACTAGCCTGGCCTCATGTCTGCTAGCACCCAAACGGGGAACAACCGGCTGGCCGTGGGCGACAAGGCACCGGCATTCACCTTGCCCGACGCGCAAGAGTCGCCGGTCTCCCTCTCCGACTACGCCGGTCGCAAGGTCATCGTGTACTTCTATCCCGCCGCGTCGACGCCGGGGTGCACCAAGCAGGCGTGTGATTTTCGCGACAACCTCGCCGAACTGGAGGGTTCCGGCATCGCCGTCATCGGCATCTCCCCCGACAAGCCAACGAAACTGCAGAAATTCGTCGACGCCGAGGGTCTGACCTTCCCGTTGCTGAGCGACCCGGACAAGAAGGTCCTCGCCGAGTGGGGCGCGTTCGGCGAGAAGAAGATGTACGGCAAGACAGTCACCGGTGTGATCCGTTCGACCTTCCTGGTCGACGAGGACGGCATCATCGCGCTGGCCCAGTACAACGTTCGGGCAACCGGCCACGTCGCAAAACTCCGGCGCGATCTGTCGGTGTAGACGGCCCCGACATGTCCGAGTTGTCCGCCTCCAAGGTCTCTCGCAAGAGGTCTGTTCACCGAGAGTCCGGACTCAGGGAAATGCCGCAGCCACTAACGCCCCGCAAGCGGCCCACGCAGGAACGCAGCAAACGCAAGTTCGAGGCGATGCTGGTGGCCGCCCGAGATCTACTCATCGACGTGGGTTTCGAATCGCTCACCTGCGAGGAGATCGCGACGCGCGCCGAGGTTCCGATCGGCACTCTCTATCAGTACTTCGCGAACAAGTACGTGATCGTGTGCGAGCTCGACCGGCAGGACACCGTCGACGTGCGTGAGGAGCTGACCGCCTTCTCCACCGAAGTGCCCTCACTCGAGTGGCCGAGTCTGCTGGAGAAGTTCCTCGACCACCTCGCCGCCCTCTGGCGGACCGATCCGTCGCGTCGCGCCGTGTGGCTCGCCGTGCAATCCACTCCGGCCACCCGGGCAACCGCCTCGCTGAACGAACGTGTCCTCGCCGAGCAAGTGGCACGCATCATCGCCCCACTCACCCCGTCGCAGCGCGAACGCCGCGAAATGATGTCGCAGGTTCTGGTGCACACCGCCTATTCGCTGCTCAGCTTCTCGGTCCAAGACGGTCACGACCACGACGAGACGGTCGCCGAACTCAAGCGCATGCTCGCCGGCTACCTCTTACTCGAGGAATCCACCAGCGACGCTTGATGTTCGACGCGAAGTAACCCCGTCGGATATCTCTACGCCTCAACCCGACCACGTGCACTGTGCACGTGGCCAGCCTCCCAGGTACAGATTTCCGCAGGTCGCCGCGGTGGTCACCCAGTTCGTCGGATCAGCGATCCACCCGTCGCCCGCGGCGGCGCTCATGGAAGCGGGAAGAACGTGGCCACCCATGCGGCTGGGAGCTTCCGCGTGCCAACACCGCGACAACCGGTGCCGAGTTGGAGAACGCGAGTGCTGCAGCACTCGCGTTCTCCAACTCAACTCGAGTTCTCGCCGCTCGACCAGGGGCGTGACCAGACACAAGCCCAAGCCGCACCCGACCCGCTCGGTGATGCGCCCTGGGTGCCCTCAGGCCACACCCTGTGCCGAATCGGCTCACCTGTGTGCTGCAGCACACAGATTCTCCAACAGGACACAGAGTGTCCCGGAGCGCCTCCGCTGCATGCTGCATTTCCCCAGTTCAGCGCGGTGGTCACCTAACTCTTCGAGTCAGCGACCCACCCGCCGCCTGCGGCGGCGATCGTGGAGGCGGGAAGAGGGCTATGGAGCGCGACGCGGCGACGATGATCCACGAAAAATAGGGGAAGAAACTCGTCCCCTACCCCTGGAGTCCTCCCCGCGAATTTTCTCGCGGACGACTCAACAAGCAGGGGCAGAAAGTAGGGGAAGAACCTTCCCCTACTTTCAGTGGTCCGGTGGCTCGCTGACGTGGCCCGTTCGCCTGCCCTTCGAGGCATCCCTCGGCCGGCGCCTCGGGCACCTCAGAGAGCGGTGGGGTGGTGCACGCTTACGCGCAGGTCAGAGCGCTAGCCACCGAACTCTTCGGATCAGTTGCCCTCGAGGATCGCCACCGCGGCGGCGGTGTCGCCGTCGTGGGTCAACGACACGTGCACAGTGGCTTCGGCTAACAGTTCGCCGATCTCGCCGCCGAGGCGGATCGCCGGCCGTCCCCAGTTGTCGGTGACCACCTCGATGTCGCTGTGCCGGATGAGCGGCAACAGCGGCGAGCGCGAGAAGCGGCTCACCGACCACGCCTTCACGACGGCCTCCTTGGCCGCCCACCGGGCCGCGAGATGGCGTGCATCGTCACCGGTTCCGGCGGAGGAGTCCCGACGCTCACCGACCGTGAACCGGTCGGCGAACGTCGTGCCGGGCTGTTTCAGTTGCTCGCCGAACTCCGGGATCGACACGATGTCGATCCCGACTCCCAACACGCTCACCGGACGTTGCCGTAGGTGTCGGCCGCGTCGAGGCGGACTGCCGGATCGAGCAGCAGGCCGGCCTCGGCGTCGTGCTCGTCGACAGCCTCGTCGAACCGGCGGTTGGCAGGCCGACGATAAGCCGGCTCTCCCCCACACATCGACTCCAGGAAGCGCTGGTTGCCCAGGCGGAGCCGGTCGGCGGCACGGCGGCGGTACTCGTCGCGGTCGGCCTCGTCGAGGGTGGCGACAAACGCCTCCGGATGCACGACGGCGATGAGACCCGACACGTGACCGAAGCCGAGGCTGGTCAGCAGACCGGCCTTGAGCGGGAACCGCTCACCGAGGTGCAGCGTCTCACGCGCCCACACCAGGTGCGGGTACTCCTGCATCTTGTCGTCGACGCAATCGAGGCTGCGGTTCGGCGGGATGACGCCGTCGCGGAGCACCTGGCACAGGCCGATCAGCTGGAAGGCCGCGGCGCCGCCCTTGGCGTGACCGGTCAGCGACTTCTGCGACACCACGAACAGCGGTGCCCCATCACCCCGACCGATCGCCTCGGCCAGCCGCTCGTGCAGCTCGGACTCGTTGGGATCGTTTGCCCGCGTGGATGTGTCGTGCTTGGACACCACCGCGACGTCGTCGGCGCTGACGCCCAGCGAATTCAGCGCGTTGGCCAAGGGCGAGCTCTGCGCGCCACGAGCGGCACCCAGCGCACCGAGACCCGGTGCCGGGATGGAGGTGTGGACACCGTCGCCGAAGCTCTGGGCCCAGGCCACCACACCGAGGACCGGCAGGCCCATCTGTGCGGCCACGTCGCCACGAGCCAGCAGAATCGTTCCGCCACCGGCGGATTCGACGAAGCCGCCGCGTCGGCGATCGTTGGCCCGGGAGAACCGGCGATCGTCGATCCCGCGCGCCGACATCTTGGCCGACTCCGCGGTTGCGGACATGTCGCCGAATCCGACGATCCCCTCGATGCCGAGATCGTCGAAGCCACCGGCGACCGCGAACAGCGCCTTGCCCAGACGGATCTTGTCGGTGCCCTCCTCGACCGACACCGCCGCGGTCGCACAAGCGGCGACCGGGTGGATCATCGCGCCGTAGCTACCGACATACGACTGGACGACATGCGCCGCAACGATATTCGGCAGGGCTTCCTGCAGGATGTCGTTGGCCTTCGCCTCACCGAGCAAGGTGTTGATGTACAGCTCGCGCATGGAGGTCATGCCGCCCATGCCGGTGCCCTGCGTGTTGGCCACGAGACCGGGGTGCACCCAGCGCATCAGTTCACTCGGCGTGAAGCCCGACGACAGGAAGGCGTCGACCGTCGCCACCAGATTCCACAGCGCGACCCGGTCGATGGATTCCGCCATGTCCGGCGTCACGCCCCAGCGGGTGGGGTCGAAGCCGGTCGGGATCTGACCGCCGACCGTGCGGCTGAGCGCGAACTGACGGGGAACGCGGATCTCGGTGCCGGCCAGGCGGGTGACCTGCCAGTCGCCGGAGTCGGCGTTCTGCGCCACTCGCGTCTTCTCGGGATTCGCCGACGCGAACGCACGCGCCTCGGCCTCCGAGTTCACCGTGAAGGTCAGGTCCTCGTCGAGGAACACCGAGGTCAGCAGCGGCGAGGTGTTGTCGACCATCGCGCCCTCGTCGGCGTAGCGACGGATGCCGCAACGGGCGACGACCTCGTCGTGGTAGCGCTCGGCGATCTCGCTCTCCGGCACCGGGTCACCCGACTCGGTGTCGTACCAACCCGGCTTGGGTGCGGTGTCCCAGTGCACCAGCCCGGTGTTCCAGGCGAGCTCGAGAACGCCTGCCGCCGAGAGCTTCTCGTCGACCTCCATCTCGAAGCGGGTGCGTGCCGAACCGTACGGTCCGAGCTCACCCGCACCGACGATGACAACCAGATCCTCCGGTCGCGCATCCAGCGTCGGCCACTGCGGCCGCATACCCTCTGGCGCACGTGCGGGTGCCGGTAGCGCAGCCACGGTCACGACCTCGTCGGCGTCGGCCTCCTCGTCGGTGTCCGCGGCGTCGGCCGCGACCGCGGCCAGCGCCTTGAGATCGATCGTCGCCGGGTCCAGGCCGCCGGTGAAGTCGGCCAGGATCGCAGCCGACCGCGCCTGCTCCTTCTTCTCCGGAGTGCACAGGCCGAGCAACTCGCCGGCCATCTCCTCGGTGCTCCAGGTGCGCACACCTGCTGCTTCGACTGCGGTGACCATCCCGTCGTTGTGTCCCATCAGACCGGTGCCGCGCACCCACCCGATGAGGGCGTGCGCGAGCGTGGTCTTGGCGCCCCACGACTCTTCGGCCGACCAGCGCTGCACCAGAGCGTCGAGCGCGGCCTTGGACTCGCCGTACGCGCCGTCACCGCCGAACATGCCGCGGTTGGGCGAACCCGGGAGCACGACGTGCAGTCGGGCGGCGATGTCGTGGTCAGAGTGCAGATCGCTCAGTCCGGCGATCATCCGCTCGACCGACCAGAGCAGGACCTTCATCTCCAGTTCGGCCCGGCCACCGGCGTCGGTCAGATCACCGGCGACCCGAGGTGCCGCGAACGGGAAGAGCAGCGTCGGCTTCATCGCCGGCTTCACCACTGCCGTTGTGCCGCCGAGGTTCTCGGTCTGCTCGGCACCGATCCACTCGACGAGGTCGTCGACGTCGGTGTAGGACGCCATGTTCGCCGGGGCGACCCACAGCGCCGCGCCACAGCGAGCGTTCTCCCGGTAGAGCTTCTTGTAGAAGCCGAGCCGGTCAGAGTCCAGCCGCGAGGTGGTGGCGATCACCGTCGCACCACCGGCGAGCAGACCCGCGACCACACCGGCCGCGATCGAGTTCTTGGACGCACCGGTCACCACCGCGAGTTCACCCGCGAAGGCTCCGACGCCCGAGCTCTCGGCGGCCGTGGCGATCGCCTCGAAGGTCCGTGCGTGCACGCCGTTGCCGTTGGCCAGCGCCTTGCCCTGCCACCAGGTGGCATGCTGCGCGACCGTGTGGCCCGCGCCTTCGAACCGATTGACGACTCGCTCGAAATCGACGTCGAGGTCCAGCTCGTCGGTGAGCCAGATCCGAACCAGATCCTCTCGGCTGGTGGCCCAACGATCGTCGACGAGAACAACTTTCGCCTCGTCGAAGGCCGGCGCGACGGTGCGCGCCCAATCCGAGCCGAGCTCTGCGCTGACGCGCTGCGCGACCACCGCGTTCTCGTCCTCGACCGCCTCGGCGGTATCGGTCACCTCGGCCAGCCCCAACTTCTCGAGCACCGTGTAGGCGGCCGACGCGAGAGCCCCCGAACGGCCGGTGATCTGCTCGGTGAACTCACCGAGCGCGGCCGCGTCGACCGTTGCACCGCCACCGCTTTCGGCGGCGGGCAGGCTGACCGAGATGCCCTTGGTGGCACCGACCGCGGCAACCGCCCGGTCGATCAGACCGTCCAGTGCATCCGGGCTCGTCAGCGGACCGTCGAGCAGGTTGCCCAGGTCCTCGCCGCGCACGCTGGCACCGTCACGGGTGCCCAGCGCGAGTGCGACGGTGGTGTGCAAGGCCCAACCGGGCCCGAGCTGCCAGGTGTTGGTGACGCGATCGGTGATGTAGTTCTGCCGCTTGCCCACTGGCCCGAGCACCTTGCGGACCTGGTCGGAGACAGCATCGGTCAGCACCGAACCCAGCGGGCGGTAGCCGCGGGCCAGCGTCGACACCGTGGACGAGAGCGCGACCATGTCGGCCTCGGCAGCGCCGTCGATGGCACCGAGTCCGAGTTCGCCACCGATGTCGAGCAGCAACTGGTTGCGGCGCGACGACACTCCGTCACACAGCGCCTCGATGGTGTCGGCCGAACCGATCTGGTCGACGCGCATCTTGGTCCACAGCGCGATCACCGACTTCACCGCGTCGGCGGGGCCGAAGGTGATGTCGTCGGGGCGAGGTCCGCCGGCGGGTGCGGCCGGAGCGGCGGGTGCGGCCGGAGCCGCGGGGGCCGACTCGACCGGCGCAGACGCCTCGGCTGCAGGGGCCTCATCGGCGTCGTCCTCGTCGTCGGGCTCCGAGCCGGCGTCCTTGGCCAGGATGACGTCGCTGTCGCGTTCGACGTTGACCACCTCGGTGGTCGCCGCGGCATAGTCGTCGAGCTTGAGCGTGTTCGACGCCAGGCCGGCCAGCGTCGGGGCGCCCTTGAGACCGATCTCGACAAAGCGCTGCACCGCGAGGCCGCTGCGCTCGGGACCGGCGAACAGCAGTTCCTGGGTTTCGATCCACCGCACCGGGCTGGCGAACTGCCAGGCCAGGAGCTCGATCAACACCACGCGGACAAGCTGACTCGGCTTGTCGGCCCAGCTGTCCCAGTCGGCGAGAACCGCGTCGAGCGGATCCGAGGGAACCAGGGCGGCGATCTCCTCGATGTAGGAGCGATCCAGATTGAACAGGCGCGGAACCAGGTTCGGGATGTAGCGACCGACCAGGATGTCGGGATCGATGTGCTCGGGCAGGAGACCCTCGAGCTTCGAACGGAACTCCGGCACACCCGCACGCAGCACCGTCGAGTGGAACGGGACGTCGATGCCGGGCACCAGGATGAACGAGCGCTTGCCGCCGAATTCGGCACGGCGACGGTCGATCTCGGCCTCGAGATGTTCGAGACCACGGACCGTGCCGGCGATCGCGTACTGCGAGCCCAGCAGATTCAGGTTCACGACCTCGAGGAATTCGCCGATCTCGGCGCCGATGCCCGCGACGAAGTCGGTGACCTCGTCGTCGGCCAGACCGAACTGGCTCGGGCGGATCGCCGCCATCCGATAGTCGCTGCGTCCCAGCTCATCTCGCGGAACCAGATGGTGCATCGCCTCGCCACGCTGGAACACGACCTCCAGGACGGCCTCCAGCGGGAGCACGCCGGCACATGCCGCCAGCGCGTTGTACTCGCCCACCGAGTGGCCGCAGGTGATCGCACCCTCGACGAAGCCACCGGCCTCCTTGAGTTCGGCGATCTGTGCGACACCCAGGGTCGCCATCGCGACCTGCGTGAACTGGGTCAGGTAGAGCACGCCGTCGGGGTGGTTGTAGGTGGTTCCATTGGCCACCAGGGTGGTCGGGTTGTCGCGGACCACCGCGAGGATCGAGAACCCGAGTGCCTGGCGGGTGTGCTTGTCGGCGCGGTCCCAGATCTTGCGGGCCGCCTTCGAGCGGGACCGGGCGTCGAGGCCCATCCCCTTGCTCTGGATGCCCTGACCCGGGAAGGCGTACACGGTCGTCGGCGCGGCCAGCAGACCGGTCGCACTCATGACCAGGTCGTCGCCCACCTTGCAGCTGACCTCCACGACCTCGCGGCCATGGTCGAGGCCGACGCGATCGACCCGGACGGTGATGACGTCACCGGTGCGGACCATGCCCAGGTAGCGCGCAGTCCAGCCGATCAGCGGCCGCGGCGACGGGATCGGATTCTTGGCGTCGGTCGCGGTGACGACCTGCTGTGCAGCCGCCGACAGCCACATGCCGTGCACGATCGGCTCGCCGAGGCCGGCCAGCTTGGCGGCCGAGGCGTCGGTGTGGATCGGGTTACGGTCGCCCGACACCACGGCAAAGCCGTGCATCCGGGCAGGTGCGGTGATCTTGGCCTGCCGCAACAGCTTCCGCGTCGCCGACTGCTCGTCGGAGAGGGCACCGCCGGCACGCGCGGGATCGGTCAATTCGTCAGCGCCCAGGCGTCCGCGGATGGCGAAGCGCTCCTCGAGGGTCGCGATCGGACCGGCCGGGCCCGCGACATTCACCGACACCTCGACAACGCGGCCGACCTCGGTGTCGTGCACGGCGCCGGTACGCGCGGTGATCGTCAGTTCGGCCGGTTCGGCCGGGATTGCTCCGATGAGCGCAACGGCGTGGTCGAGGTGCACCAGGTCGAGCAGCCCCTCGACGACGGGGTCGCCGGATTCGGTACGCGCGGCACCGATCACACTGAAGACGCTGGGCCAGGAGGCGCCGACCAGGGTGTCGGGCACAGCGAAGCCGCCGGGCTCGGTGGGGGTGGTCGGGCGGAGGTTCGCCGGCAGCGAGAAGCCGGTGACAGCCGCGTGGTCGGCGACCGAATCCGGCTGCCAGGCAACGGTGGTCACCGACGCGCCATCGGCGACGTCGGCGAGGCCGCCACCCGCGGCGACGGCGAGGATCTCGCGCATCGCACCGGACGCCTCGTCCAGTCCGACGAGCGGGTTGCCGCCGTCGAGCAGTGCCGGCGAGACATGGAGCGGGATGCGGACGGATGCCTGCGAGATCGGCACCACCAAGTCGAATCGGTTCTCGTCGACTCGCTCGAGGACCGAACCGGAGGGTGCGTGCTCGGCACGATCACCGCTCACCACCGACCAGCTGTCGCGATCCCCCAGCAGCACAACAGGGTTCGGCACGATTCGACCGGCCCAGTCGACGTCGTCGGCCTCGATGACGGCGCTCAGGGAACCGGCGGACTCCACGAGTCCGGCGCGCTTGCGCGCATCCACGCCGACCGGCGATACGCCGATGGCACTCAAATCGGCCACGACCTGCGCCTCGAAGCGGTCGAGCAGTTCGCCGACCGGCTCGTCGACCCGGGTGATACCGGCCACCGCGACCGGGCCGGGGATGATGCAGACGGCGTCGGCGCCGTAGCGGGGATCGTGTGCCTGCCACAGGGAGTCGCTGCGCCACCAACGACGAACGTCCTTGTCGATGACGGGAACGAAGTTCACCGGCTTGCCGGGGGTGCGGCACAGTTCGAGGAAGAACGCCACGTCGGCCGGGTGCAGGATGTCGGTGTCGATCGACGGGTACACACTGCCCAGCGCGTCGATCGCTGCATGCGGATCGTCGGAGGAGGAAGGCTCGGCGAACATCGTCGGGATCTCGCCGGTGTCTTGCGGATTCATCCGCGCCTCGGTGCGCTGCAGCATGTCGATGAACCGCTGCTGCCAGGTGATGTCGGCCCAGGGCAGACGGTCGGCAGACGCGTCGCCGACGGCGAGTTGGGCGTAGCGGTCGAGCCATGCGCGGTAGGTCATGTCGGGCACGTCGCCGAAGTAGGGCTTGGCGGTGTCGACCATCGCGGCGATGATCTCGTCACGTCGCTGCGCGACCGCATCGGCGTCCCCGGCGACCTCGTCGAGCAGCCGGCCGCACTGCGAGGCCGTGTTGTCGACCTCGTGGATGTCGGCACCGAGTTGCGAACGGCCCGAAGCCATTCCAGCGTTCGCGCGGCCGGCACCGATCCAGGCGTCGCAGCCCTCGGTGTCGACGAGCAGCTGCTTGACCTCGGGCGTGGTGGTCGCCTCGAGCGTCGCCATGGCCGCGGTTCCGATCAGGATGCCGTCCATCGGCATCGTCGGATACCCGTAGGCCTTCGACCACTCACCGGTCAGGTATTCGCTGGCCCGCTCCGGGGTTCCGATACCGCCGCCGACACAGACGACGACGTTGGGGCGCGCACGAAGTTCGCCGTAAGTGGCGAGCAGCAGGTCGTCGAGGTCCTCCCACGAGTGGTGGCCGCCCGCGCGTCCACCCTCGATCTGCACGATGACCGGGTGGTGCGGAACTTCGGCGGCGATCCGCACGACCGAGCGGATCTGCTCGACGGTGCCGGGCTTGAACGCCACGAAACGCAGTCCCGCCTCGACGAATTCGTCGACGAGCGCCACGGCGTCCTCGAGTTCGGGGATACCGGCAGAGACGATCACACCGTCGATCGGTGCGCCCTGCGCGCGGGCCTTCTGCACCAGACGCTTGCCGCCGAGCTGCAGTTTCCACAGGTACGGGTCGAGGAACAGCGCGTTGAACTGTGCTTCGCGGCCGGGCTCGAGGAGATCGGTCAGCTTGGCGATGTTGCGGCTGAAGATGTCCTCGGTGACCTGGCCACCACCGGCGAGTTCGGCCCAGTGGCCGGCATTGGCCGCTGCGGCGACGATTGCCGGGTCGACCGTGGTCGGCGTCATGCCCGCCAGCAGCATCGGCGAACGGCCGGTGAGTCGGGTGAATGCGGTCTCGACCACCTTGCGGCCGTCGGGCAGCTCGGCGAGGGTCGGCGCGAAGGAGGTCCAGGGCGCGGCGACCTCGGGAACACCGCCGGGGCCGAACAGGTTGCGCTGGCCGACGCGCAGCGCGGCCGGCTCCAGGCCGACG
>NZ_JBEXMX010000032.1:0-57842 GCF_040610755.1 Gordonia sp. NPDC003585
GGGATAGGCAACCACGAATCCCCGACGCTGCGCCTGTGAGTCCCACCCATAGGCCCGCTGCGCCTGGCCGACCTGATCCGGTTGTTCCGCTGTCCCGGGAGGTGTTCGCGCGCATGACCTTTGCGCCCTCTTCACGGACCCGACCGAGCACCTGTCCGACGTCCTCCCAGCCGACCCAGCCGGCGAGCTGACGCGCGTACTCGTCCCGCAGGGCGATGTCTTTGATCCGCGCCACCACGGGCACGGTCTCGCGCAACGCATGCACCCGGCCTTCAGCGGTGTCGAGATCATGGCCACCGAGAAGCGTGCGGATCGCGAATTCGAACATCGGGACCCGACGCGCGATGAGATCGCGGACCGCGGCGTCGCCCTTGTCCTGGCGCAGCTCACACGGGTCCATGCCGTCGGGCGCGATCGCCACGAACGTCTGCCCGGAGATACTCTGCTCACCTTCGAAAGCCTTGAGCGCCGCCGCTTTTCCGGCGCCGTCACCGTCGAAGGTGTAGATGACCTCGCCGCGGAAGTACGAATCGTCCATCATCAGACGGCGAATCAGCGCCAGGTGGTCTTCGCCGAACGCGGTGCCGCACGATGCGACGGCGGTGGTGACGCCCGCGAGATGCATTGCCATCACATCGGTGTAGCCCTCGACCACCACCACCTGGTGACCCTTGGCGATGTTCTTTTTGGCGTGGTCGAGGCCGAAGAGCACCTGAGACTTCTTGTACAACATGGTTTCCGGCGTGTTCATGTACTTGCCCATGTTGTCGTCGTCGAACAACTTGCGGGCACCGAAACCGATGATGTCGCCACCGAGGTTGCGGATGGGCCACAGCAGCCGACGCCGGAAGCGGTCGATCGGTCCCTTCCGCCCCTCGGTCGAGAGCCCGGCGGCCTTCAGTTCGTCGAACTCGAAGCCTTGTGACAGAAGAGCTTTGGACATCGAGTCCCACCCGTCGGGGGCGTATCCACAGCCGAACTGCGCAGCCGCTGCCGCGTCGAAGTTGCGTTCGGTGAGATAGTCGCGCGCCTTCTGCGCCTCCGGCGTCTGCAGTGCGGCCACGTAGAACTTGTGCGCGGCAGCGTTGGCGGCGACCAGCCGTGCCCGGGTTCCACGGTCGCGTTTGATCGCGGTCCCGCCACCCTCGTAGTTGATCTGGTAGCCGATCCGGTCGGCGAGCTGTTCGACGGCCTCGACGAAGCTGACGTGTTCCTGCTTCTGCAGGAAGCTGTAGACGTCGCCGCCCTCTCCGCAGCCGAAGCAGTGGAAGTGTCCGTGATTGGGGCGGACGTGAAACGACGGTGTCTTCTCGTCGTGGAAGGGGCACAGACCCTTGAGGCTGTCGGCGCCGGCGCGGCGAAGTGCCACGTACTCGCCGACGATGTCCTCGATGCGCGTCTGCTCACGGATTGCCGTGATGTCGCGATCGGGGATTCGGCCTGCCACGCGACCAGTGTAGTGACGTCCGCGGGTCCGGTTCCGGCCACGTCCCCAGCCGGTAGCATCCGACTCGTGGCCATCAAACTGGAGAATGTCGGCATCGCCGTGCGCGACCTCGAGGCGACGATCGCCTTCTTCACCGACCTCGGTCTGACGGTGGTCGGCCGGGAGACGGTCAGCGGCGAGTGGACCGACACCGCCGTCGGCCTCGACGGCAACCACGCGAAGATCGCGATGCTGCAGACGCCGGACGGTCACGGCACTCTCGAACTCTTCGAATACATCCACCCGCGGGCGATCGAGACCGACCCCACCCTCCCCAACGAGATCGGCATGCACCGGGTCGCCTTCTCGGTGGACGACATCGACGAGGCCCTCGAGATCGCCGCACGGCATGGGTGCCACCCGCTGCGGGGCGTCGCGAATTATGCCGACGTGTACAAACTCACGTACGTGCGCGGGCCCAGCGGCATCCTCGTCATGCTGGCGCAGGAGTTGAAGCCGCCTGCCGGCTGAGGTGGGTGCTAGCTCAGATCAGCCCAGGTGCGCTTGTGCGCCCGAGTTCTGTTTGTCGGTGCGTTCGAGCCGACCTTCGGTCATCGACGCGATCTGGTCGACGACGACCCGCATGCGAGCGGTGTCGTCGGCCGCGTCGTTCCAGGCGGGTACGAAGATCGGGTCGAGTCCACCCGGCGCGGCCGCCAAGAACCAGTCCGCGACCCGGTGGATGCGTTCGCGCTGGCGGTGCTGCGTCGCCTTGTGCCGCTCGTTGGAGAAGATGAACCGCAGCGCCAGCGTCTTGAGCATCAGCACCTCGGCGGCGACCATCTGTGGGACCGCGAGGTCGGCGTCGTAGCGCGACACCGGCCGGTCACCCACCTCGGCACGGGTACCGGTGATCGCGGCCGACGCGAACCGGCCGATGAACTCACTCGTCAGCCGTTTGAGCGTCACATAGTTGTCGAGGGTGCCGTCGAACACGCCGACAGACCGGACGATGTCCATGCGGGAGAGACGCTTCGCGGCGTCGATGAGCGCCTCGAGTTCCAGGCCCGGAAACTCCCGCAGACCGATCTCGGCAAGTGCACGCTGGTCTTGCGGATCGGCGAGCGTGCGCAGATCGATGCGGTTGGCAATCACCCCGTCCTCCAGGTCGTGCACCGAATAGGCGACGTCGTCGGACCAGTCCATGATCTGCGCCTCGACGCATTGACGGCCCTCGGGGGCGCCACGGCGAATCCAGGCGAGCACCTCGGCGTCGTCGTCGTACGCACCGAACTTGGTGCCCGGTGCGCGACGGGTCCACGGGTACTTCAGCGTCGCATCCAGCGACGCCCGCGCGAGGTTGAGCCCAGCGCTACGGCCCTCGTCGTCGAGCAGTTTGGGTTCGAGCCGACTCAGGATGCGGAGATTCTGCGCGTTGCCCTCGAAGCCGCCGTGATCGGCGGCGACCTCGTCGAGCGCGCGTTCGCCGTTGTGTCCGTACGGTGGATGGCCGATGTCGTGTGCCAGGCCGGCGAGTTCGACGAGGTCGGGTTCGGCACCGAGCCCGATCGCGATACCCCGGCCGATCTGCCCGACCTCGAGCGAATGCGTCAACCGGGTCCGCGGGGTGTCACCCTCGCGCGGACCGACGACCTGGGTTTTGTCGGCGAGCCGACGCAACGCGGCCGAATGCAGGACGCGCGCGCGGTCACGGGCAAAGTCGCTGCGGTGATCCGTGCGGGTGCCGGGGAGGCTCGCCACCTTGGCACCTTCCGGCACTATCCGCTCGGTCGCCTCGAGGCCGTAGTCCGCCATCGGCGGTGCGATGTGACCCGCGGCGGTGGGAAAGCTAGTCAAGCACCCAGCCTCGGGCGACGGCGAATTCGGTGACCCGACGTCGAATCGCGACAATCTGGGCGGCCGTCAGATCGCCCGACGAGTCGAGCAGCAGCTCGGTGAGTTCCTCGGTGAAGGCGGCAGAATCGAGCGTGCCTGCACCGCCCCGCGAACGACGTTCGCCCCGGTGACCACGATCATGTCCGCGGTCCCGGTCACGATCTCCATGACCGCGGCCGCCACCGTGGTGTTCTTCACGACGGTGAGCACGGGCATTCGCCGAATCGTCGGCAGGGGCCTCCTCGGTCACCGCGACGTTGATCGCCTTGGCGCCCCGATCGGTTTCCTCGACGTCGAAGGACACCTTGGCACCCGGCTTCAGCGAGTTCTCGTCGATGTCGATGTCGTTGATGTGCAGGAACACATCGGCGCCACCCGACTCCGGCGCCAAGAACCCGAAACCCCGATTCGTGTCGTAATGAACGACTTTCCCGCTGACCGCCACGACTCCACTCACTCTCCTCCGCCTGCGCGGCCGGACCCCTTGTCCGCGCGCACGGCAAACTCGCCCTCAATTGTGACAGACAATCGCAGGTCAAGCGGAATCGATCGGCGAGATCGATGCCCACGAGGACGCACGGTCAACGGTTTGGGACGCCCAGTCAACGGACGGTCAGGCTCTGATGAGCTTGCCCGCCAGGTATTCGGCAACCTTGTCGAGGGCGACCCGTTCCTGACTCATGGTGTCGCGCTCACGGATCGTGACCGCCTGGTCGTCGAGGGTGTCGAAGTCGACAGTCACGCAGAACGGTGTACCGATCTCGTCCTGACGGCGGTAACGCTTGCCGATGCCCTGCGCGTCGTCGAACTCGACGTTCCAGTGCCCGCGCAGTTCGGTCGCGAGATCGCGGGCCTTGGGTGAGAGCTTCTCGTTGCGCGACAGCGGCAACACCGCCACCTTGATCGGCGCCAGGCGTCGGTCGAGCTTGAGGACCGTGCGAGTGTCGGTGCCGCCCTTGGCATTCGGCACTTCTTCCTCGGTGTAGGCATCACACAGGAAGGCCATCAACGAACGTGTGAGACCGGCTGCCGGTTCGATGACGAACGGTGTGTAGCGCTCACCACTGGCCTGGTCGAAGAAGCTAAGATCCTCGCCCGAGTGCTTGCTGTGGGTGGACAGGTCGAAGTCGGTGCGGTTGGCGACACCCTCGAGTTCACCCCACGGATTGCCGGCGAAACCGAACTTGTACTCCACGTCGACCGTGCGCTTGGAGTAGTGCGACAGCTTGTCCTTGGGGTGTTCGAACAGCCGCAGATTCTCCGGATCGATGCCGAGCTTCACGTACCAGTCGAAACGCTGGTCGATCCAGTACTGGTGCCATTCCTCGTCCTCGCCCGGTTTGACGAAGAACTCCATCTCCATCTGCTCGAACTCGCGGGTGCGGAAGATGAAGTTGCCCGGCGTGATCTCGTTGCGGAAGCTCTTGCCGATCTGGGCGATGCCGAACGGCGGCTTCTTGCGCGCGGTGGTCATCACGTTCTTGAAGTTGATGAAGATGCCCTGCGCGGTCTCCGGGCGGAGGTAGTGCAGACCCTCCTCGTCGTCGACCGGACCGAGGAAGGTCTTCATCAGACCCGAAAAGGCCTTGGGTTCGGTCCACTTGCCCGGCTGGCCGGTCTCGGGATCGTTGATGTCGGCGAGCCCGTTGGCCGGCGCGTGGCCGTGCTTGATCTCGTAGGCCTCGATGAGGTGATCGGCACGATAGCGCTTGTGCGTGTAGAGCGACTCCACGAGCGGGTCGGTGAAGACCTCTACATGGCCCGACGCCTCCCACACCTGACGCGGCAGGATGACCGACGAGTCGAGGCCGACCACGTCGTCGCGACTCGTGACCATGGTGCGCCACCACTGCCGCTTGATGTTGTCCTTGAGTTCCACGCCGAGCGGACCGTAGTCCCACGCCGATTTCGTCCCACCGTAGATCTCACCGCACTGGTAGACCAGGCCCCGGCGCTTGGCCAGGTTCACGACGGGATCAACTCGATTGGACTGGGCGGCGGCCACGATGATGTGCTCTCCACGGACGTTGGGATCGGGACGGTCGTCGGCGTCCACCTGCGGCGAACGAACAACCTCTACAGGGTAGCCGTCGCGCTCACCGGACCCCGAATCGCTACCGCGGACGCGAACAACTGACTGTGGGCTAGGTCTCGGCGGGCGGTGGTATCCCACCCTAATGAATCCCCGATCGTTTGGTACTCGCTGGTCATGTCCCTGCCGACGGGATGCCTGTCCTGACCGCTACCCTGAGGCCGTGATCCTGCGCAAGCGCACGCTGATCGCCACGACCCTCGCGCTTCTGCTGGTCGTGAGCGGTTGCGCGTCCGCCGGTGACCAGGCAGCTCAGAAGAGCGCCGAGAACACCAGCATCTCGTCGCCGCCGAGCATCGCACCGCCGATCACAGACCTCAGCCCCGAATCGTTGGCACGCGGGGTCACTGTCGACAACGTCATGCGGCATCTGAAGGCCCTACAGCAGGTGGCCGACGACCACCACGGCAACCGCGCGGCCGGTACGCCGGGCTACGACGCATCGGTCGACTACGTCGCGGACATGTTGCGCCGAGCGGGTTTCACCGTCTCGACACCGACCTTCGAGTACACCCGTTTCGAGTCCGGTCCGGTGGATCTGAAGGCCGACGGCATCGCGATCGACGCGACGGTCCTGCAGTACACGACGGGCACCGGCGACCATCCGGTGACCGGAAACCCGGTCACGGTCGGCGGATTCGGGTGTGTTGCGTCCGACTATCCGGCGGCCACGCGCGGCGCGATCGCGGTCGTCACCCGAGGCACCTGCCAGTTCGTCGACAAGGCGCGACTCGCCGAGGCGGCCGGCGCACGCGGCGTCATCGTCGTCAACAACGTTCCGGGAAAACTGGCCGGCGCGACGCTCGGCGACGAGGAACCGCCGGTGCCGACGATCCCGGTGGTCGGCGTCGCGGCAGGCGCAGGCGACCAGGTGCGTGCGGCGAGGTCGATCAGCCTGTCGGTTACTGCCGGGAACAAGAAGATCGTGTCGCGCAACGTGATCGCGCAAACCACCACAGGCAGCGCCGACGACGTCGTGCTTGCCGGAGCACACCTCGACAGCGTGCCGGCCGGGCCGGGCATCAACGACAATGGCACCGGAACCGCCGCCCTGCTCGAGACCGCGCTGCGACTCGGCTCTGCTCCGCGGGTGGCGCGCGCCGTGCGTTTCGCGTTCTGGGGAGCCGAGGAAGAAGGGCTCATCGGCTCCACCCGGTATGTCGAGTCGCTCGACGTACCGCAGCGGCAGGCGCTGGCGCTGTACCTGAACTTCGACATGCTCGGCTCCCCGAATTTCGGGTACTTCGTCTACGACGGCGACGACTCGGCGCGTGACGGAGCAGGTCCGGGTCCCGACGGCTCGGCCGGCATCGAGCGAGTCCTCAACCGCTTCTACGCGACCTTCCCGGCGCAACCGATCACCACGCAGCCCGGCGACTTCGACGGCCGGTCCGACTACGGCCCCTTCATCGCAATCGGCGTACCCGCGGGCGGCGTGGACACCGGCGCCGAACAGAAGAAGACACCGGAGCAGGTCCGACTCTGGGGCGGGACGGCCGGGCAACCGTTCGATCCGAACTACCACTCGCCCAGGGACACCATCGACAACGTGAACAACGGCGCGCTCGCGGTCAATGCGTCGGCGGTGGCCTACGGTGTCGCGACCTATGCGTTGGCGGTCGCCGGACCCGACGCGGTACCCGGCCCACGAGTGCGTCAGCGCACTCAACCCTGACGGATCGCCGTCAGGACTTCACACCACACATCCACCAGTCGTCGCCGAGCGAGACCGGGTCTCGGCACATCATGCCGTACATGTCGAAACCCGCGGGTGATCTTCCCGGACTATGCAGAATGCCACCTGCATCGTCGGGAGTTCCGATCCACAAGGGAAAGAATTTGATGTCGCCGCCGGAGACCCGGCCGTCGACCGTCAGGTATCGCAGATGCAGAGGAAGGCTCTGTCCGTAATAGTCGTCGCCGGGATCGACGTTAAGGGCCTGGTCGTAGAGGGCGCGATGAGTGATGAACCAGGCTCGGGGTGATGCAGCGGCCCAGTCTCCGACGATGACGGTGCCGAACACCATCACCGGCAGCACGGCGAGAACTGCCACCGCCGGACGGCGCATCCGGACAGCACCCATCACCGCGCAGACCACACCCACCAGACACAGAAACCACATCACAGCCGCAGCGATGAGGCCAAAGATCCACAGATCCACGCGCAGGAGGAACCAGCCCAGCGCGATAAACCACAGAAGCAGCCCGAGCACCAGAACCGGGAACGCCGCCCGGTCGACAGGCGGTGCTTCCGACGATCCCGACACTCTCCGCTCCTTCGCCCCGACGTCCGATCCGGTCGCGCGGCCAAGCGTCGACTCTTTGACAATCGCTTCCGATAAGATGGCAGGAAACCCACGAGGAGAAGGTCCCACCAAATGTCGGCTCACGAATTCGATCTGCGCCAATCTACCGTGGCGCGGGAGGCCGCGAGCGATCTGCTGCGCGCGCTGGCTTCCCCGACCCGGATCGCGATCGTTCTCGCCCTTCGTGAACGAGTCCAATGCGTACACGAACTGGTCGGGCGACTCGATCTCAGCCAACCTCTGGTCAGCCAGCATCTGCGCGTCCTCAAGGACGCCGGAGTGGTGCGCGGACAGCGCAACGGCCGCGAGATCACCTACGAACTCCTCGACGATCACATTGCCCACATCGTGAACGACGCGCTCGTCCACGCCATGGAGGTCGCCGCGCCCGACGCCCAGGTCTCCGACGCAGCTGCGGAGGCACGGTGACCGGGCCGCAGCCGGTCACCGGCATCCGCTCCACGCGTCAACGCGCCGCGATCGCCGACGCACTCGCCGCCACCGACGATTTCTGTTCGGCACAAGAACTGCACGACGCCCTTCGAGCCCGCGGCGAATCCATCGGACTCACCACCGTGTACCGAAACCTGCAGGCGCTCAGCCAATCCGGTCAGATCGACGTGTTGTGGGACGGTTCCGGCGAGACCCGATATCGGCACTGCTCGGCCAATCATCACCACCACCTCGTGTGCCGGTCGTGCGGGACCACCGTCGAGGTCCAGGCCGAACCGGTCGAGAGGTGGGCGACGCGCATCGCTCGCGAGCACGGATTCACCGGCATCAACCACACCGTCGAGGTGTTCGGCACCTGCGCCGACTGCACCGTCGCCGCTCCCTGACCCGAAAGTCCGGTGACCGAACCGCTGACCTGGGCAAATACGCTTCCGTCGTGCCGAAAAATCTAGGGGAAGAACTTCCTCCCCTAAGTTCCGAGTCCTCCCCGCGAAATTTCGTGGGGAGGACTCCAAGGGTAGGGGAAGAAACTTCTTCCCCTACTTTTCGTGCGGCCAACGCCGGACGACCATCCTTGGCGCGATGGCCCCGTCCCGGTCCATGACCTCGGCTCTAATTCCCCACCAGCCGCGTCGCGGCGTCGGCGCCGGAGGTCAGGACGATGTGCAAGACGGTGAGCAACGGGATGTCGTCGAGGTTGCCGGCCGGAAACGTGTAGTACTGCAGCACATCTGTGGTCACGCCCTGGGGGTCGGAGCGCCGGAGGCTGCCGAAGCTCAGCTGCGCACCGCAGGTCTCGACGTCGTCGCGGAGTTGCTCGGTGTTCGGGAGGTCGAGTGCGATGAGCTGGGTGATGGCCAGCACGTCGAGCCCGTCGGCGAGGGCGAGCACCCGGATCGAAGCGCTCGTCGAACCGACTTGCACCACAAGCGATTCCGGATCGGACGACGCGACGCTGCCGATTTCGGAGAGCAGCCCCGACACCCGGCTCAGCAAGGAGTCGGTCATCGTGGGTTCACCCCGCCGAAACGGCGGTCGCGTTCGGCGTACTCCAGGCATGCCGCCCATAGGTCTCGACGATCGAAGTCGGGGAACAGCTTCTCCTGGTACACCATCTCCGCGTAGGCCGACTGCCACAACAGGAAGTTGGAGATCCGTTGTTCGCCCGAGGGTCGCAAGAAAAGATCGACGTCGGGCATGTCCGGCTCGTCGAGGTACCGCGCGAAGGTGGACTCGGAGATCCGCTCGGGATCGATCTCCCCGCGCGCGGCCCGGCGGGCGATTTCCCGTGCGGCGTCGGCGATCTCGGCACGGCCACCATAGTTCACGCACATCGTCAGGGTCATCACCGTGTTGTCCCTGGTGAGTTCCTCGGCGACCTCGAGCTCGCGGATCACGCTGCGCCACAGTCGTGGTCGGCGGCCGGCCCAGCGGACTCGCACACCCATCTCGTTCATCTCGTCACGACGACGACGGATCACGTCGCGGTTGAACCCCATCAGAAAACGAACCTCGTCGGGACTGCGCGACCAGTTCTCGGTCGAGAAGGCATACGCCGACAGCCATGTGACGCCCAACTCGATACATCCGCAGACGGTGTCCATCAGGACCGCTTCGCCACGCTTGTGGCCTTCCGTGCGCGGCAGGCCACGATCGGTCGCCCACCTGCCGTTGCCGTCCATCACCAGTGCCACATGCCGGGGTACGAACTCGGCCGGAATAGCTGGTGGACGCGCACCGCTGGGATGCGGATCGGGCGGTCGGACCACCCGCGGTTCGCCGGGCTTCTCCGCGGCGCCCGACGCCTTGCGCCGCGACGCGCCTGGCCGTAACGCCATCACCGCACTCCTCTCACGCCGTTTCCACCAGCCTATGAGGCGCGGAGCGTTCGATGAGCGGCAGGGTTCGGAGCTGACGTTCCAGATGCCATTGCAGATGCGCCGCGGTCAATCCGCTGGCCTGGCGGCGCAACGACGGGGTCGCATCGGCGGTGTGTTCCCACTGACCCCGGAACAGCGCGTCCATCAGGTCGAGCACACCGGGCGACGGTGTCGCCGCGCCGGGCGGCCGACAATGCAGGCAGACGGCACCGCCGACCGCGACGTGGAAGGCCCGATGCGGACCGGGCGTCGCACAGCGGGCACAGACGTCGAGGGCGGGCATCCAGCCTGCGCAATGCATTGCCCGCAGCAGAAACGCGTCGAGGATCAGTTCCCGCGGGCGTCGCTCCTCGGCGAGTGCCGACAACGCCCCCACGGTCAAGCGGTGCAGTTGCGGCGCTGGCGCACGCTCTTCGCCGGCCAACCGCTCCGCGGTCTCGAGGACCGCGCATGCCGTCGTGTAGCGCCCGTAGTCGGCGACCAGGGCGTCGCCGAAGACGTGCAGGCTGTGCACCTGCGTCACCACATCCAGATTCCGGCCGGGGTAGAGATGCACATCGACGTGCGCGAACGGTTCCAGCCGCGCCCCGAACTTCGACCGGGTGCGCCGCACGCCCTTGGCCACCGCACGCACCAGGCCGTGTTCGGCGGTGAGCAGCGTGATGATGCGATCCGCCTCACCCAGCTTGTGCTGGCGCAGCACCACAGCCTCGTCCCGGTAGAACCTCACCCGCACATTCTTCCACCGGGCAACGACGGAGCGGAGCGCGACATACCGCAACGGGCCTTAGTTGGCGTTCATCACGCGGTCCAGACGCGGCGGCAAGGTCATCGCACCCGGGTAGCGATGCCAGTTCTTCCGGTCGTAGTACTTGGTGCCCGCCCAGCCGAGCAGCGCACCGAGGATCAGTCCGCCCAGGCACTGGATCACCGACCGCGCCAGACCCGCACTCAGGTCGGAGTCGAAGTAGAGAATCGATCGCACCCCGAGGTAGATCACATGCATCGGCTCCACGGCCGCTATCCACTCGAAGATCCGTGGGCTCGCCTCCAGCGGCAGCGTGCCGCCCGACGACGGCAAGCCGAAGACCACGAAGAAGATCAGGTTGAAGATCAGACCCGGATTGCCGAACACCGCCATCATCGACGTCGCCGTCACCCCGACCGCGAAGATCGCCAACACGGAATATGCCCAGAGCGCAAACGCATTCGGCAGCGACGTACCCACGGCCGCACACACCGCGATGAACAGGGCCGCCTGCACAAACGAGACGAGCAGCATGATCGTCCACTTCGCCGCCACGGTCCCCCATCGAGAGATCGACAGGCGGGTGCGAAGTTGGTAGAACGGGCCGAACTCGATGGGCGTCTGCCCCAGCATGCCGTCGACGAGGATGCTCACCATCATCGCCCCGGTGAATCCGGCCAGGATGAGCAGCAGCGCAAAATAGAACGCCGTCAACCCATTACCCGCTCCGGCAGGTAGCGGTGTGGGCTCGATCACCGTGACGTCGACCGGTGCGGCGAGCGCCACCTGGGCGGCCCCGGTGAACGGCTTGTCGAGTTTGCTCAACTGGGCGTGCACCGTGTCGGTGAGTTGCGACCCGAACTGGGCATTGACCTCGGTGCGCATGCGGTCGGCAAACGTCGTCGTGACCGACGATGCGAACGCGCCGGACCCGCGGTTGATGTAGACCCCGATCGACGGCGTCGCCGGTTTGTTGGTGAGCACGGTCGCCTGCCCCAGCGCAATCGCCTTGTTGGTGAATCCGGTGTCGATCACCACCACGCCGTACACCTTGCCGGTACCCAGGTCGTTGAACGCCGTGGCCCGATCCGTCCGGCTGATGACGATGCCGTTCTCTGCGGCCGAGGAGATCACACCGTCGGCCACCTGATCGCCGAAATTCTGCTCGGTCGACGTGCCATCCCCGTTGTCGACCTTGCCGCCGGTGTCCTCGTTGACCAGCGCGATCGGGAAGTCGTGCAGATGCTTCTCCGGGTTGACCACCGCGGCCATGTACAGGGCTGCCATCAGGCAGAACAGCACCACCACGAGCACCACCGGCAGCAACCAGAATCGCGGTGACCCGAGCACGTCGGCGATGGTCCGGCCTGCCTCTGCCTCCGGCTCGGCCGCCTCGTGTTCACCGCGGTCGGGCGCGATCACCGTCGCGTCCGGCTCCTCCTCGTGCTTGCCCATCGGTCTCCTCCCGATCCCGACCGTCTCACTGTTGTCTCGCCACGCCCTTCGAGGCTCGCTTCGCTCGCACCTCAGGGAGCGGAAGTTGTCACACCCTTACCACGGGCAACCCTGCCACACCGGGATCGGATCAGAAGCCCATGCGTCCGAGTTGCTTGGGGTCGCGCTGCCAATCCTTGGCGACCTTGACGTGCAGGTCGAGGTAGATCTTGGTGCCGAGCATCCGCTCGATCTGGGCGCGGGCGGCGATACCCACCTGTTTGAGCCGCGCACCCTTGTGGCCGATGATGATGCCCTTCTGGCTGGGACGCTCGACGTAGAGAATCGCATGCACGTCGAGCATCGGGACCTGGTCGGGTTCGCGTTCGCGCTCGATGATCTCCTCGATGACCACGGCGAGCGAATGCGGGAGTTCGTCGCGGACCCCCTCCACCGCGGCCTCCCGGATGAACTCGGCCATCATGACCTCTTCGGGTTCGTCGGTCAGTTCGCCTTCCGGGTAGAAGGCCGGCCCCGGATCCATCAACGACACCAGGACGTCGGTGAGGACGTCGAGTTGGGCACCGGAGGTCGCCGACACCGGGACCACCTCGGAGGTGGGTCCGAGCAACTCGGACAGAGCCAGCAATTGCGCCGCGACCTGCTCCGGACCGACGCGGTCGATCTTGGTGACAATGCCGACGACGGTGGTCTTGGGCGCCATCTGCCGCACCTGTTCCACGATCCACCGGTCACCCGGACCGATCTTCTCGTCGGCCGGGATGCACACCCCGATGGCGTCGACCTCCGAGTAGGTGTCGCGGACGAGATCGTTCAAGCGCTGACCGAGCAGGGTCCGCGGCCGGTGCAACCCAGGCGTGTCGACCAGGACGAGCTGGGCGTCGGGCCGGTTGACGATGCCGCGGATCGTGTGGCGGGTGGTCTGCGGACGATTCGAGGTGATCGCGATCTTCTCGCCCACCAGCGCGTTCGTCAGCGTCGACTTACCGGTGTTGGGACGTCCGACGAAACAGATGAAGCCCGAGCGGAACTCCCCCATCAGGCTTGTCCCACGCGGGATGTCGGCGTGCCTGCGGTGTCGGTGAGATACACATATGCGTCGGGACTGACGTCGGCGAACGTGGGCAGACCCGGGTCGTCGGCACGGCCGTTGACCACCACCGCCGCCTCGAATCCGCGCGCACCGCTGGACAACGCGGTGGCGATCGCGACCTGTAGCGCCGACAACGTCAGCGTGGCGGTCACGACGTCGGCACCCGCGTAGGTTCGCCCGTCGTCGTCGCGGACGGCCGCGCCCGACGCCGCTTCGGCTCGAGCCAGCGCTCCGCGTGCGAGCACGACGAGCTTGCGGTCCTCGTCGGAGAGGTCATCGGTCACGATCGTTCCTTACTGCCGGCTCCTGATCGCGATGTGCGCGAAGCAGATCCGACGGTGTCATGGGTTCCGTTACGCCGGGCAGACCCGTCGCGGCGCTTGTGGTCCTCCGGTGTGCCACGCTCGCCGGCCGCCGCAGACAGCGATTCTGGTGCGGCAACCCGAGCGTCGCCGTTGTCCGCGCGGTCGTGTTCATCTGATCGATCCTCGTCGTCCGGGGTGTCGATCCGGGTCACCAGCACGGTCGTGATGCGCTGGCGTCCCTGCCGATTCGGCCCGCCCTCGGCGATCAGTTCCAGCCCGTGTGACTGTACCCGCGCCCCGGGCAACGGAACGCGGCCCAGTTCCAGACCGACCAGTCCGCCAACGGTTTCCACCTCGTCGTCGTCGATCTCGATGTCGAACAGTTCGCCGAGGTCCTCCACCGGCAGCCGCGCCGACACCCGATAGGCCTCATCTGGGAGTTCCTCGATCGGGGCGACCTCGTCGAGGTCGTATTCGTCGGTGATCTCCCCGACGATCTCCTCGAGCACATCCTCGATGGTCACCAGGCCGGCAATGCCGCCGTACTCGTCGACCAGCATCGCCATGTGATTTCGGGTGCGCTGCATGTCGGCGAGTACCCGGTCGAGCGGCTTGGAGTCCGGGATGAACTCGGCCACCCGCATGACGTCGCCGACGGTGAGCGCCGACGCGTCGTCGGCCGATCTGGCGACCAGGTCTTTGAGATACACCACCCCGAGGACGTCATCGGTGTTCTCGCCGATCACCGGGATACGCGAATGTCCGGACCGCACAGCCAGATTGGTGGCCTGCCCGGCCGACTTGTCGGCTTCGATCCAGACCATCTCGGGCCGCGGGACCATCACCTCGCGGGCGAAGGTGTCTCCGAGGTCGAAGACTGACTGGATCATCCGGCGCTCGTCGGCGGCCACGACGCCGCTGGCCTCGGCGAGGTCGACCACCTCGCGCAGTTCGACCTCGGTGGCGAACGGCCCGTTGCGGAAGCCGCGTCCGGGCGTCAGCGCGTTACCGATGAGAATCAGCAGCCGGGTGACCGGCTTGAGCAGGACACCGAGGGCCGACAGCAGAATCGCCGACGACAGGGCGATCGTGTACGCATGCTGGCGGCCCAACGTCCGCGGTCCGACTCCGACGGCCACGTACGACACCACCGCCATACCGATGATCGCCGCGAACAGGCCCCAGCCGAGTCCAAGAGCATCGGTGGCGCTCAACGCGATCAACGCGACAGCGGCGGTCTCGCAGCTCACGCGCAGCAGCACCGCGAGCCCCACATAGGTGGCGCGCGCGGACAAGATCGTCATCAGCCGCCGAGCCCCCGCCCGGCCTTCCTTGACCATGTCCTCGACGCGGGCGATGGACACCGTCGACACCGCGGTGTCGATCGCGGCGAACAATCCACCGACACTGATCAGGATGATCGCCGCGACGACGAACCATATGTCGTCGGGCACGGTCATTTCTCCTCGGGCGGTGCGGCATCCGAGGCCTTGGCCTCGTCATCCGCTGCGGTGAACCCGATGTTGGACAGCAGACGCGCGTCCTTGTCGGACTGCCGCTGCTTGCGCGCCTGACGGTGACGTTGCGCGTAGAAGGCCTCGAGGATCTCGTTCTGCAGGCCGAACATCTCGCGTTCTTCGTCGGGGTCCGCGTGGTCGAAGCCCAACAGATGCAGGACGCCGTGGATGGTCAGCATCGACAGTTCGTGGTCGAAGGAACGTCGTGCTGACTTGGCTTGCTGCGCAGCGAATTCCGGGCACAACACGATGTCGCCGAGAATCGCTGGACCCAGGTCGGCGGCGTCGGGCCGACCGCCCGGCACCAGCTCGTCCATCGGGAAGCTCATCACGTCGGTGGGACCGGGCAGGTCCATCCACTGAACGTGCATGTCGGCCATCGTGTCCTCGTCGACGCACAGCACCGACAACAACGCCGCCGGATTCACGTCCATCGCGTTGATCGCGAAACGCGCGGCCTCGATGATCAATTCGGCCGGGACGTCGACGCCGGATTCGTTGGCGAACTCGATGCTCATGAGCGTCGTCCGTGGCTCGATGCGCGTCGGGTGGCGCGATTACCGGGCAGCTTGTCGGCGTCGCGCAGACGGCCGCCGCGCTGGGCCTCCTCGGCGCGTCCGTAGGCGTCGACGATGTCGGCCACCAGACGGTGGCGCACCACGTCCTGGCTGGTCAGGTGCGAGAAGTGGATGTCGTCGATACCCTCGAGGATCCCCGTTGCGGCAAGGAGACCGCTTCGCGCACCGCCAGGAAGGTCGACCTGCGAGACGTCGCCGGTCACCACAACTTTGGAGCCGAAACCCAACCGGGTGAGAAACATCTTCATCTGTTCGGTGGTGGTGTTCTGCGCCTCGTCGAGGATGATGAAGGAGTCATTGAGGGTTCTACCGCGCATAAAAGCCAGCGGCGCCACCTCGATCACCCCGGCCGCCATCAGCTTGGGGATCGACTCCGGGTCGATCATGTCGTGCAGGGCGTCGTAGAGCGGACGCAGGTAGGGGTCGATCTTCTCGCTCAGCGTGCCGGGCAGAAACCCGAGCCGCTCGCCGGCCTCGACCGCCGGTCGGGTGAGGATGATCCGGTTGACCGCTTTGGACTGCAGGGCCTGCACGGCTTTCGCCATCGCAAGGTAGGTCTTGCCCGTGCCGGCCGGTCCGAGCCCGAAGACCACCGTGTTGTTGTCGATCGCGTCGACGTAGCGCTTCTGGTTGAGCGTCTTGGGGCGGATCGTCTTGCCGCGCCGCGAGATGATGTCCAGGGACAGCACCTCGGCCGGCGACTCGGCGGTCGTCTCGGAGAGCATCGACACGCTGTGCCGCACCAGGTCCGGCGTCAGCGGGGTGCCGCGGCCGACGAGGTCGACCAGTTCGCCGATGACCCGCTCGGAGGCCGCGACATCGGCGGCGGCGCCGGTCAGCGTGACCACGTTGCCGCGCACATGGATCTCGGCGGGCAGAAGCTGTTCCAGGGTGCGCAGATTGACGTCGCTCGCGCCGAGCAGCCCGAACACCACTTCGGGAGAGACTTCGACGGTAGACGTGACCACAGATCGGCGCGTCGAGGTCGCGCGCGACTGCCCGCTCGTGTCGGGATTGTCGTCAGTCACGTATGAAATCACTCCTGATCATCGGGTTGTGTGGCACCGCCCATGCGCGCTGGGCAACACTGCGGTGCACGCCAGTGTATCGCGACACAACGAGCGGCCAGCAGGCAATATTCCGGTGCCGTTCACATCCCCTACCGTTCAGATCCCCAGCACGCGCATCGTCTGTCGGTTTCCGACGCTGCGCGGGTTCACGAAGACGTCGTGCCCTTCCTCCGGCACCACGATCAGCTCGGCGGACTGCCCGCGCGACCCCACCACCTCGACGTAGTGGCGGCTCACCTCGACGGGGATCGCGGTGTCCCTGTCGCCGTGCACGGCGACGACGTGCGCGTCGAAGATGTCCTGCTCGATCGGTGACGCGGCCCGATACCGCGCCGGCGCGTCCGCGTAGGACGCCCCGATCAGCGCGCGCACCGACTCGCGACCCGCCTGGCCTGCCGCGACGAGGTCGAGCGCTGCCGACTGCGCCACAACGGTGGTGATGCGCGTCCGGGCCGTCTGGGCGCCGAGTCGGGCGACCGCGCACACCGCCAGTTGACCGCCGGCCGAATGGCCGACCACACCGACCGACGACCAGTCGACGCGGTCGGCGACCACGTCGGGCAACGGCGCACGCACCTGCTCGTCGAGCGCCGACAGCGCGTCGACGACGTCGGTCGCGCTGTTCGGCCAGCCACCACCGGGCTCGCCGACGCGGCGATACTCGATGTTCCACACCAGAGCGCCACGTTCGGCGTATTGCCGAGCGATTGCGGACTGGATGGTGAGGCTGAACTCTGTGGTCCAGTACCCGCCGTGAATCAGGACCACCGGCCGCATCGTCGGCGGCAGATCGGCCGGATCGGATGCGTGATAGAGGTGACCGAACTTCGACGGCGCCGCACCGTAGTGGATCTTGGTGCGATGCACCGCACAGCGTTTCACGAGTTGACCGGTTTCACGAGCTCACCGCGTCCAGCGGTCGGTCAGGGCACCGATCGCCCCGAGCGCGACCGCAGCGGCCGTCGACGTCCGCAGGATCTCCGGGCCGAGGATCACCGCGTGCCCACCGAGAGCGGTGAGGTCTGCGACCTCGCCGTCGTCGAGGCCGCCTTCTGGCCCGATCACCAGCACGATCCGATTGGCTTGCGCCAGTGGAAGATCGCGCAACGACGCGGACGCCTCCTCGTGCAGGATCGCCACCGTGCCGCCCGTCGCGATCGCGTCTGCGCAGAGTGCGCGCACGTCGGTCGTCGACGCGAGGTCGGTGACGTCCGGAATCCAGGCCCGCCGACTCTGCTTGGCGGCGGCCGACGCGGCGACACGCCACTTCGTCACGCCTTTGTCGGCTTTACCTGCCCACCGCGCGACGCACCGGGCCGCTTGCCACGGCACGATGATGTCCGCGCCGGCCTCGGTGGCGAGGTCGACGGCCAACTCGGAGCGCTCCGATTTCGGCAGCGCCTGCACCACGGTGACCTGCGGGGTCGGCCGTGCTCGGTAGGTGAACTCACGGACTCGCGCGATCAGCCGGTCTTTCGCCTCGATGGACTCCACCTGCGCCAGCGCGGTCGATCCGGCGCCGTCGCCGATCACGACGCGCTCGCCGACCGACACCCGGGTGACCGTGACCGCATGCCGGCCTTCGGGACCGCCGAGCACGACATCGGCTCCGGGTTCGGGGACCGTCTGGACCCAGAACAGCGGAGGACTCATACGCCCGCCGACCGCTACCGGCCCGCGAACGCGTTGCGCAGACGGGAGAACAGCCCGCCCGGACCGGCGGCGCTCGTGGTGTTGATGATCTCGATCTGATCGTCGGACGCGTCGCGGAAGCGTTTGAGCGCCTCGGACTGCGCGGCGTCGAGCTTGCCGGGCACCACCACGTCGAGGTGGACGTGCATGGTGCCGCGAACACCCGAGTTGACGTGTGGCATGCCCTGTCCGCGCAGCTTCACCACCTGGCCGGGCTGGGTTCCGGCGGCGATCGTGACGGTCACCTGATCGCCCAGGATGGTGTCGACGGCGAACTCCGAACCGAGCGCCGCGTCGGCCATCGGCACCCGCAAGGTGCAGTGCAGGTCGTCCTTGTCACGCATGAACACCGCATGCGGGCGCTCGGCCACCTCCACGTAGAGGTCACCCGCGGGTCCGCCCCCGGGGCCGACCTCACCTTGACCGGCCAGCCGCACGCGCATACCGCTCTCGATGCCTGCCGGGATCCGGACGGTCATCGTGCGGCGCGACCGAACGCGGCCGTCGCCACCGCACTTGTGGCAGGGATCGCTGATGACCTCGCCGACGCCATGGCACGTCGGGCAATCGCGGACGGTCATGACCTGGCCGAGGAGCGAACGCTGGACGGCCTGGATCTGCCCGTTGCCCTTACACGTGTCGCAGGTGGTGGGTTTGCTGTCGCCGTTGGTTCCCGATCCGGTGCACACGTCGCACAGGATCGCGGTGTCGACGGTGATCTCCTTGTTGACGCCCGACGCACACTCGTCGAGGTCGAGTTCGATCGCGACGAGTGCAGGCTCGCCGGGCTGTACCCGGGACCGCGGGCCGCGCCCCGAACCGAATCCGCCGCCACCACCGAACGCACCGCCGGACCCGAAGAACGCCTCGAACACGTCACCGAAACCACCGCCACCGCCGAATCCACCACCGGCACCCGCGGTCGCGAGCGGATCTCCGCCGGCGTCGACGATGCGACGCTTCTCCGGGTCACTCAACACCTCGTAGGCGGTGCTGAGTTCCTTGAAGCGTTCCTCTTCTCCTGGATTGACGTCGGGATGCAGTTCGCGTGCCTTCTTGCGATAGGCGCGCTTGATCTCCTGGTCGCTTGCCCCTTGGGGCACGCCCAGAATTCCGTAATAATCACGTGCCACGGTTGTGTCGGTCCTTCAGGTATGGCTCGGTGTTCAGGTATGGCTCAACGTTCGGCGAGTACTTCGCCGACGTACTTCGCAACGGCTGCGACGGATGCGATTGTTCCCGGATAGTCCATGCGGGTCGGACCGAGCACGCCCACCCCGCCGAACACCGTGCCCGATGCACCGTACCCTGTCGACACCACCGAGGTGCCGCGCAGGTTCTCCGTCTGGGTCTCCTCCCCGATCTGCACTGTGACGCTGCCCATACGGTGCGCCGCGGCGAGCAACTTCAGCACCACGACCTGCTCTTCGAGCGCGTCGAGTACCGGGTCCATGCCGCCGGTGCCAGGGGCGAAATCGGCCGCCGACCTCGCCAGATTCGACGTCCCGCCCAGCACCAGACGGTCGTCCCCGCGCTCCACCAGCGTCTCCACGAGCACCGTCGCCACGTTCACCACTGCGGTGCGGATGTCGGCGGGGGCGGCATTGGCGACCTCGGCCACCGCGGCCGACGCCTCCTCGAGACGTTTACCGTGCAATGCCACCGAGAACATGTCGCGCAGCCGGATGAAGTCCTCGTCGTCGAGATCCTGTGACAGCGCGACCACCCGCTGTTCGACGCGCCCGTTGTCGGTGATCACGACCAGGAGCAGACGCGACGGCGACAAGGTCACCACCTCGAGATGGCGCACGGTTGCCGTGGACAGGACCGGGTACTGGATGACGGCGACCTGTCGGGTCAGCTGGGCGAGCAGCTTGACCGACCGGCGAAGTACGTCATCGAGATCCACTCCGGAATCGAGCACCGAGAGAATGGCGCGACGCTCGGCACCCGACAGCGGTTTGATCTCGCTGATGCGGTCGACGAAGACGCGGTAGCCCTTGTCCGTCGGTACCCGACCAGAACTCGTGTGTGGCTGGGTGATGTACCCCTCGGCCTCGAGGACGGCCATGTCGTTGCGCACCGTCGCGCTCGAGACGCCCAGCTGGTGACGCTCCACCAACGCCTTCGAGCCGATCGGCTCCTGCGTGTCGACGTAATCCGTCACGATCGCGCGCAGGATCTCGAACCGACGATCATCGGTGCTGGACACGCTTTTCACCTCCTGACCACGCTCGCTCTGCCATACAGTGGGTAACGTCCATCTTACGAAACTGCGCTGCAAAGGCCGGACAAGCAATGATCTTCAAGGGGGTGCGCGAGGGCAAGCCCTATCCCGACCACGGTTTGTCGACGCGCGCGTGGGCCAAGATCCCGCCGCGGCAGTTGCGACTCGACGAACTGACGACGGTGACGACGGTGCTCGCGCTCGACAAGCTCCTCAGCGAGGACTCCACTTTCTACGGGGACCTGTTCGCGCACGTCGTGCGCTGGCAGGGCGAGTTGTACCTCGAGGACGGATTGCACCGCGCGGTGCGGTCGGCGCTGCGCAACCGGCACATCATCCATGCCCGCACCCTGGATCTGGACGCGCTGGATCTCCGTTCGGAGGCCACCTCCATCGAGCAACAACTCGGCGACACCGCCGAATTGCCGAAGGCGGAACGTCCGGCCGGCGCCCATCGTCGGCCCACGCCCACCGGTGGCCGGAGCACGGGATGGACCACACCACCGCGCGCGCCCGACCCCAGTTGGAGCAGGCCGGTCGTCGAGTAGGACATGTGACCAGGAACAACATTTCTAAGGTTTGACTAACCTCTCATCGCATCGATAACATTTCGGACACCGACTTCTCACGACCAGCGACGTTCGGGCGACGGTCGGCCATCGGGGGTTCTCGGGCCGAAGGCCGACCAAGCGATCGAGTCCACGTCGTCGGTTACCGATGAAAGGACAACATGATCAAGCTCCTCCGCACCGCGACCATCGCGGTGTTCGCGCTGCTGCTCGGCGTCGGACTGGCCGGCGCGCCTGCCAACGCCGACGTCAACATTCGGGCCGGAAAGGCTGCGGACCTCTCCGTTGCCGCGGCCAACCCGAGCACCGCACAGCTCGAGCGTCAGTACGCCGGATTCTGGAACCCCAACGTTCCGGTGTCCCCGAAGTACGCCGCCAGCTACCGCGGCAACACCCCGAAAGTCCAGCAGCAGATCAACAAGGTGCTGGCCAATTCCCGGACCATGGACTTCTTCTCGATCCAGGGGCGTCTGACCAGCAAGACCATCAACGGCAACCGGATGACCGCGCGCGGCAACGGTGTGATGGCCGGATTCCCGGCGCAGGGCGTCACCATGGAGTACATCCGTGACGGCGGCCTGTGGAAGTTCGACTGGAAGGCCTACTCGCAGAGCAACGGCCTCAAGGGTCTCGACTGGGGCTACTGAGCCGCATCTTCATTGAGTGACAAGGATCTGACATGAGCAAGTTCATCCGTCTGGCCGCGATCGGCTTCTTCGCGCTGCTCCTCGGAGCGGGACTGGCTTCGCCGGCTCAGGCCGACGTCGACATCCGTTCCGGGAAGGCCGCGGATCTCCCCATCCGCTCGGCGAATCCGAGCAACGGTGAGATCGAGCGTTCGTACGCGGCGATGTGGAACCCCAACGTTGCGCTGGCTCCCAAGTACGCAGTCAGCGTTCGGGGCAACACCCCCAAGGTGCAGACCTCGATCCAGAAGGCGATGTCCATGAGCAAGACGATGGACTTCTTCTCCATCAAGGGGCGGGTGACCGGTAAGACGATCAACGGCAACAGCATGACCGTCACCGGCAACGGTGTCATGGCCGGCTACCCGGCGCAGAGCTTCACGTACTACTACGTCCGCGAGGGCGGCATCTGGAAGTACGACTGGAAGGCCAACTGCCGTCCGGGCTGCCAGGGCAATCCCGACTGGGGATACTGATCGGCAACACACGGCGGCCCCTCGCGACGCGAGGGGCCGCCGTGTGCTCTGTGTGGCCACTAACCGGTCTGCTGAGACCTCTGTACAGAGAGATGCACTTTCGATGATCGAAGTGACAGGCTTGTCGAAGTCGTTCGGCAAGAAGGAAGCCGCGAAGGACGTGACGTTCCGGGCCGAACCCGGCGCGCTCACCTATCTTTTGGGACCCAACGGGGCAGGCAAGACCACCGTCCTGCGCATGATCGCGGGCCTCTCGCGCCCGAGCTCGGGCACCATCTCGATCAACGGCTCGCGGTTGCGCGCCCTCCCGGATGTCAAGCGAGAGATCAGCTTCTGCCTCGGCGCCTTCGTCCGCAACCCCAATCACACCGGGCGCCAACACCTTCGCTGGCAAGCGCGGCTCGCGGGCATCGACACCGCCGACGCCGACCGCGTCCTCGAACTGGTGGGTCTGTCCGATGTGGCCAAGCGGCCCACCGGAAAGTACTCCTATGGAATGCTGCAGCGACTGGGGATCGCGACGGCACTGCTCGGCGACCCGCGGACCATCGTCCTCGACGAGCCCGCCAACGGCCTCGATGTCGAGGGAACCCTGTGGCTGCGTGACCTGCTCACCGGCCTCGCCAACGAAGGCAAGTGTCTTCTCGTCGCCTCCCACAGTCTGTCCGAGGTGGAGATCAACGCGTCGTGGGTCATCATCATGGGACAGGGACGCGTGTTGTCCAACACCTCCCGAGACGAGATCGTCGCCGCCGGTACCGAACCACGCAGGCTCGAGTCGGCCTACCTCGACATAACAAGGAACAGTGTGGAATACGCGGGAACAGGGGGCGCACGATGAGTCACCGCGCTCCCGATTCGACAGTCGCGACCGGCATCGAATCGGTGCCCGACGCGCAGCCGACCGACATCGACGCCGCACATTCGGCCACACCCGGTCCGGACGTGGCGCCCCTTCCGCCGGCCACCCGGGTTCGGTCGACAAACGTGCTCACCCGCTCTGCCCGACTCCCCCGCGATCTCGGCCGCGCCGTCGGCAGCGAACTCGCCAAGCTCTCCTGGCGGAGCCCACTCTGGTATGCGATTGTCCCACTGGCCGTTCTGATCCCGACCGCCATCAACTTCGGCATCGCCAAGGCAACCCAGATGGAGGCGATCGACGGCAGCGGCGGTATGGACACCAACAACGCCGGTTACTGGGTGATCGTCTTCTCGACCATCATCATGATGTCGGCACCCGTCTCGTCGTTCTCCAACGAGTTCAAGGACCGCACGGTGGAGATCGTCTGCTCGATCCAACCGCGCCGATGGCTCCTGCCGGTCGCGAAACTGATTGTCTTCGGCACGATTTCGGCGGTGGTCATCGCCGGGACCATCTTCGGAATCCTGTCGGTGTTTCCGCACGTGTTCCCCGAGATCTGGGGACGCGTGGATCTGTGGTCGGCCGCCGGGCTCCGGCAATGGGTGGGCACCGCGTACCTGTCGGTGTTGATCTGCGCACTCGGCCTCGGTTTGGCGGTTCTGCTCCCGCGGCCCGGCCTGGTGATCATGGTGATCCTGCTGTGGATCTGGGGTATCGAGAACTTCGTCGGCATGATCCAGGGCGACATCGGGCTCACGTTGCAGAACTACTCGCCGTTCAAGAACGCGACGCTCGGCGTCGGCCAGATCACCTCCATCGAAAGCCCATTCGGCGGACCGAACGGCTCACTCGTCTATTTCTCGATCATCGCCATCGCGATCTTCGTGTTCGGGCTGGTCCGATTGGCCTCGACCGATCTGAAGAGCGAATAGCTGAGGAGCTCACCAATGAAACTGTTCAAACTTGTTGTGGCGTGCGTGTTCACGGTCATCTTCGGACTCGGACTGGCCGCGGCTCCCGCACACGCGGACGTGTCCGTCCGATCCGCCAAGACTGCAGACCTCTACGTCCGCACCGCTGCTCCGGGCAACGCCGAGCTCGAGAAACAGTTCGCCGCACTGTGGAACCCGAACATTCCGATGGCCAACAAGCTCGAGGTGAGCTATCGCGGCAATACACCCAAGGTGCGTGCGCAGGTGCAGAAGGCCCTGGCATACAGCCGGCAGATGGACTTCTTCTCGATCACCGGCCGCTCGATCGGCGCACCGACCATCAACGGCAACCGGATGACCATGACCGGCAGTGTGGTGATGGCAGGCTTCCCGGCCAAGACGTCGCGCTACCACTACATCCGCGACGCCGGACTGTGGAAGATCGACTGGAAGGTCACGTGCCAGGAACTGCAGTGCAGCGGCAACCCGGACTTCGGCTACTGATCCGAAGCGCTCGATGGCTGCCCCTGCGACCTGCGGGAATCTGTACGCGGGAGGCTGGTCAGGTGCACAGTGCACTTGGTGGGGTTGGCAGGTACAGCTTTCCTACGGGTGGCGATCGTGTTCGGGACCGTCTGATCGAGGAACTCCACGGCGACGGCCACTGAAACGTTCCCCGACGACGTCGGCGGGTGGGTCGCGGCGACCCGGTGCTCGCGTTTCTCCCATCTGCTCGTAATGCATTGCGCGCAGATGGGAGACATGCGAGCAGATGTCAGTAGCACCGCCGGGTGAGAGGTGTCTGTGCGCGGCCAGCCGAGATGGTGTTCGACACGGCAGTCGAGCCACATCGTCGGTGTGTCGCGATTTCAGAAACCGCGTGTCTGGTCAGAAACCCGTGCGCGCCAGCGGTTTCTGGCGACACCTGCGGTTTCTGGCGACAAGCGCGGTTTCTGCGACGAAGACGACGGGAGGATGGTCGGGATCAGTCCCAGAGGATTCGGCGAATGACCCCGTCGGCAAGCAACCGCCCGGCATCGGTGAGTACGTAGTCGTCGTCGCGCCGGATCAAGAGCCCCTCGCCACACAGGTCGGCAGCCCGACGATCCTCGGCGTCGTCGAGCGCGGTCTGTGGGAGTCCATCGCGGCATCGCGTGGTCAGCATCACGGTTTCGACATGCCGGTCGGCGTCGGCGAGGATCTCTGACTCCGCGCTCGGCAGCCGCCGGCCGCCGAGTGCGTCGGCGTAGCGCGCCGGATGCTTGACGTTCCACCAGCGCACTCCGTTGACGTGGGAATGCGCACCCGGGCCGATCCCCCACCAATCGTGGCTGCGCCAGTACGCGAGATTGTGGCGGCATTCGCCCGCAGCCGACCGCGCCCAGTTCGACACCTCGTACCAGGAGAACCCCGCGTCGGTGAGCCTGCGGTCGAGGATGCGGTAACGGTCGGCGAGTACGTCGTCGTCGGGTGCAGGCATCTCGCCGCGCCGAATTCGCCGCGCCAGCGCCGTGCCATCCTCGACGATCAAGGCGTATGCCGACACATGGTCGACGTCGGCCGCGAGGACCGCGTCGATGCTGGCGTGCAGGTCGGCGTCCGACTCCCCCGGCGTCCCGTAGATCAGGTCCAGGTTGACGTGTGCGAACCCGGCTGCGCGCGCCTCGCGCGCGGCTGCGACGGCCCGCCCCGGCGTGTGCGTGCGGTCGAGCACCGCCAGCACGTGAGCGGCTGCCGACTGCATACCCAGCGAGATCCGGGTGAAACCGGCCGCGCGGAGCCCGTCGAAGAACTCGGGAGAGGTCGACTCCGGATTCGACTCGGTGGTGATCTCCGCGTCGTCGGCGATCTCGAAGTTGTCGCGAACCCGGTCGAGCAGACGACCGAGCCCAGACGCCCCCAGCAGCGACGGCGTTCCGCCACCGACGAAGATCGACGACACCGGCCGAGCCGGACGCAGCAGCGTCGACGCCGCCTCGAGTTCGGCGGCCACCGCGTTGTGCCATGTCTCCGGCGACGACGCGCTGCCGAGTTCACCGGCGGTATAGGTGTTGAAGTCGCAGTAGCCGCACCGGGTCGCGCAGAAGGGAACGTGCAGGTACAGGCCGAACGGCACGGACCGATCGGCGCTCGCACATGCTCGTGCGATGGCCGGATCCACAACCGGTGGCGACGAGACCTTCACCTGTCCATCATGCCGACCGAACCCGGCAACGGCGTAATCGGCTCGGAAGCGTGGGACACCGGTGGGAATAGACGACGGACCGCACGCCTTGACCCTCATACGTGCATGGATCGACGACCGACCTTTCCATCACAGTGATGGAAAATAACCCCAAGTAGACGAGGCGACCACGAGCGTGGCACTATGGACACCGTGATTTTCCCAGGGGTGTGGCTGGCTGCGCGTCGCCACATTGATTTCAAGCGCGTCTGCAGCGCATTCTGTCGCGTTTAGCGACGTCTCGGCCCTGAGGGATCCCGCATTTCCAGCGGGACGCCGGCACGTAAACCAGCCCGTTCATCGTGCGATACCCGCCGGCCCTGTGCGCCGGCACAGGAGATTTCATGACGTCCACAACAGACGCCCCTGCCGTGCCCGAAGAGTCCGCACCCAAGGGGCCCGCGGAGTCGAAGCGGCCCGCACGGACCCCGCGCACCCCGCGTTCGGAGGCCGGCGATGACGCCCCGCGGCAGGCACGCAAAGCACGTCCGACCAAGCGCCGCGCGGAAGGCCAGTGGAAGCTGGGCTACCGCGAACCGCTCAACACCAATGAGCAGGTCAAGAAGGACGACAACCCGCTCAACGTCCGGGCCCGCATCGAGAACATCTACTCCAAGCAGGGCTTCGACTCGATCGACAAGCAGGATCTGCGCGGCCGCATGCGCTGGTGGGGCCTGTACACGCAGCGCAAAGAGGGCTACGACGGCACCTGGACGGGTGACGAGAACATCGACATCCTCGAGGACAGCCACTTCATGATGCGCATCCGCTGCGATGCCGGTGCGCTCAACGTCGAGCAGCTCCGCACGCTCGGTCAGATCTCGACCGAGTTCGCACGCGACACGGCCGACCTGTCCGACCGCGAGAACGTGCAGTACCACTGGATTCGCATCGAAGACGTCCCGACCATCTGGGAACGCATCGAGGGCGTCGGACTCAAGACCACCGAGGCGTGCGGCGACTGCCCGCGCATCATTCTCGGCTCGCCCCTGGCAGGCGACGCCATCGACGAGGTCCTCGACCCCACCCCGGCGATCGACGAGATCGTGCGCCGTTACATCGGCGACCCGCAGTATTCGAACCTGCCCCGCAAGTTCAAGACCGCCATCTCCGGCCTGCAGGACGTCTCACACGAGACCAACGACATCGCCTTCATCGGCGTCAACCATCCCGAGCACGGCCCCGGTCTGGACCTCTGGGTCGGCGGTGGCCTGTCGACCAACCCGATGCTCGCCCAGCGGGTCGGCGCCTGGATCCCGCTCGACGAGGTGCCCGACGTGTGGGAAGGCGTCGTCTCGATCTTCCGTGACTACGGTTACCGCCGCCTGCGCGCCAAGGCACGCCTGAAGTTCCTGATCAAGGACTGGGGCATCGAGAAGTTCCGCCAGGTACTCGAGGACGAATACCTGGGTCGCAAGCTGATCGACGGTCCGGCACCCGAGCCGCTGACCCAGCCGCGCGACCACGTCGGTGTGCAGAAGCTCAAGAACGGGCTCAACTCGGTCGGCTTCGCCGCGATCGCCGGGCGCGTCACCGGGACCAAGCTGACCGCCGTTGCCGACGCGGCCGAGCGCATCGGCTCCGATCGCATCCGCTTCACGCCGTACCAGAAACTCGTGGTCCTCGACGTCGCCGACGACAAGGTGGAGCAGCTCATCGCCGAACTGGCTCCGCTCGGACTGCAGGCGCGCGCCTCCAATTGGCGACGAAATCTCATGGCCTGCAGCGGTATCGAGTTCTGCAAGCTGTCCTTCGTGGAGACCCGGAAACGGTCGCAGGTGCTCGTGCCAGAGCTCGAGGAGCGCCTCGCCGACATCAATTCAGGTCTAGACGTCCCGATCACCGTCAACATCAACGGCTGCCCCAACTCGTGCGCGCGATCGCAGATCGCCGACATCGGCTTCAAGGGACAGCTCGTCGAGGACGGCAACGGCGGGCAGACCGAGGGCTTCCAGGTTCATCTCGGCGGTAGTCTCGGCCAGGACGCCGGCTTCGGCCGCAAGCTGCGCCAGCACAAGGTGAACTCGACCGAACTCGGCGACTACATCGAGCGCGTCGTCCGCAACTTCGTGGACCAGCGCAACGACGGAGAACGGTTCGCGCAGTGGGCCGTTCGTGCCGACGAGGAGGCACTGCGATGAGCACGTCCACCGCCACGCCAACGGCCACCGGCCGGCGTTTCGACGAGCACGAGTTGCGCGCGATCGCCGAGCGTGGAGCCGCCGACCTCGGACCGGACGCGACGCCCGCCGAGCTGTTCGCCTGGACCGCGGAGAACTTCGGCGACAACTTCGTCGTGGCCTCCAACATGCAGGACGCCGCACTCGTCGACCTCGCCGTCAAGCACATCGACAGTGAGCTGATCGGCGGCGATCCGGTCAAGGTGCTGTTCCTCGACACCGGCTATCACTTCGCCGAGACGATCGGCACCCGAGATGCCGTGGAGCAGGTGTATGGCGTCGAAATGGTCAACCTGACACCCGAGCGTTCGGTTGCCGAGCAGGACGAACTGTTGGGGCGCAACCTGTTTGCCCGCGACCCGGGTGAGTGCTGCCGGCTGCGCAAGGTGGTGCCCCTCAAGGCCGGCCTGCAGCGTTTCGACGCGTGGGTCACCGGCATCCGCCGCGTGGAGGCGCCGACGCGGGCCAACGCACCGTTGATCTCCTTCGACGAGGGCTTCGGGCTGGTCAAGATCAACCCGATCGCACCGTGGTCAGACGAGACCATGCAGGACTACATCGACACCCACGGCGTTCTCGTCAATCCCCTTGTCGACGAAGGCTATCCATCCATCGGCTGCGCCCCCTGCACGGCCAAACCAGAACCCGGATCCGATCCGCGCAGTGGCCGTTGGGCCGGTCGCGCCAAGACAGAATGTGGGCTGCACGCATGACCATCACCGAGACCCCGCGCGAGATCGTCGAATCCGACGACTTCACCACCCTCGACGCACTCGAGTCCGAGGCCATTCACATCTTCCGTGAGGTTGCCGGCGAGTTCGAACGTCCGGTCATCCTGTTCTCCGGTGGCAAGGACTCCACCGTGCTGTTGCATGTGGCACTGAAGGCCTTCTGGCCTGCTCCCCTGCCGTTCGCGCTGCTGCACGTCGACACCGGACACAACCTGCCCGAGGTGCTCGAGTTCCGCGACCAGGTCGTCGAGCGTCACAATCTTCGCCTGCATGTCGCGTCCGTGGAGGACTACCTCGCCGACGGGCGTCTCACCGAACGCCCCGACGGCGTCCGCAACCCGCTGCAGACCATTCCCCTGCTCGACGCGATCACCGAGAACCGCTTCGACGCGGTCTTCGGCGGCGGCCGTCGCGACGAGGAGCGCTCGCGCGCCAAGGAGCGGATCTTCTCCCTGCGCAACGCCTTCGGCCAGTGGGACCCCAAGCGTCAGCGGCCCGAACTGTGGAACCTCTACAACGGACGTCACGCCGCCGGCGAGCACGTACGCGTGTTCCCGCTGTCCAACTGGACCGAACTCGACATCTGGCGCTACATCGCCCGCGAGCAGGTGCTGCTGGCGTCGATCTACTACTCCCACAAGCGCGACGTGTTCCAGCGCGACGGCATGTGGATGACTCCCGGCGTCTGGGGCGGCCCCCGCGAAGGTGAGGAACTGCAACGACTCTCGGTGCGCTACCGCACCGTCGGCGACGGCTCGACGACCGGCGCGGTGCTGTCGGAGGCCGCCGATGACGAGGCCATCCTGGCCGAGGTCGCCGCATCACGACTGACCGAGCGCGGTGCCACGCGCGGTGATGACCGCGTGTCCGAGGCCGCCATGGAAGACCGCAAGCGCGAAGGATATTTCTGAGATGAAGCACGTACCCGACCTCCTTCGCATCGCGACTGCGGGAAGCGTCGACGACGGAAAGTCGACCCTCGTCGGCCGCCTGCTCTACGACACCAAGTCCGTTCTCGCCGATCAGATCGACGCCGTCACCAAGGCATCGGTGGACCGCGGCCTCGCGACCCCCGATCTCTCGCTGCTCGTCGACGGCCTTCGCGCCGAGCGCGAGCAGGGCATCACCATCGACGTCGCCTACCGCTACTTCGCAACGCCCGCACGGTCATTCGTGCTCGCCGACACGCCCGGGCATGTGCAGTACACCCGCAACACGGTGTCCGGTGCGTCCACCGCGCAACTCGTCATGCTCCTCGTCGACGCGCGCAATGGTGTTGTGGCGCAAACGCGTCGGCACGCGGCCGTGATGTCGTTGCTCGGCGTGCCCCAGCTGGTCCTGGCGGTGAACAAGATCGACCTGGTTGACGATCCGGCGACCGTGTTCGCCGAGATCTCGGCCGAGTTCGCCGAGTTGACCCATTCGCTGGGCTGGTCGGCTCAGCAGGTGCAGGCGATCCCGGTTTCCGCGCTGCACGGCGACAATGTCGCCACCCGCTCGGAGAACACGCCGTATTACGACGGGCCGACGCTCATCGAGCACCTCGAGAACGTGCCCAACGTGACCGATCGCGAACCCGTCGGCCTGCGTTTCCCCGTCCAGTACGTCATCCGGCCGCGCACCCCCGATTACCCGGACTACCGCGGCTATGCGGGACAGATCGCTGCCGGACGCGTGTCGGTCGGCGACGAGGTCGTCGTACTGCCGTCCGGCCGCCGGACCACCGTGAGCCAGATCGACACGGCCGACGGGCAACTCGCCACAGCGCATACCGGACGCAGCGTCACGCTGCTGCTTGCCGATGACGTCGACATCTCGCGTGGCGACGTCATCGCCGCCACGGCCGACGCTCCCGAACCGGTTCAGCAGTTCACCGCGACCGTGTGCTGGCTCGCCGAGAAGCCGCTGCGGCCGGGCGCACGTCTGCTGCTCAAGCACGGCACCAAATCCACGCAGGCCATCGTCGGTGCGCTCGACGCGCTGTTCGACGAGCAGAACCTGGCGTTGGTCGAGGCCCCGGAGTCGGTGGAGCTCAACCAGATCGTGCGGATCTCGGTCCAAACCGCGGAACCGATTCCGGCCGACGACTACCAGATCAATCGCGAGTCGGGCAGCTTCTTGCTGATCGATCCGCAGGGCGGCAACACCCTCGCGGCCGGCCTGGTCGGCGACGCACTTGCGCCGCTGCATCTCAAAGAGCTGGTGTGACAACCACTCTCGTCCTCGTCGCGCACGGCAGCCGGGATCCGCGATTCGCGGATACCGCGCGCCGTGTGCGTGCGGCGGTGGCCGACCGGCTCCCCGGTGTGCGGGTTCGCTTGTCCTACCTCGACCTCAACGAACCTCGCGTCGAGGAGGTGCTGGCGTCATCCGGGCCCGCACCCGTGGCGGTCCCGCTCCTGCTGGCCGCGGGCTACCACAGCAAGACCGACCTCCCCGCCATCATCGGTGAGCACTGCCCCGGCGCTCGGCAAACCGACGTGATCGGCTCGCGCACAATGACTTCCGGCCTGGTACAGCGTCTTCGTGAGGCGGGGATGTCGCGACACGACGGCGTGATCCTGTGCGCGGTGGGGTCATCGGATCCGACCGCCGATCGCCACGTGCGCCGTCGCGCAATCGAATTGTCCACCCGGTTGCACCGACCGGTCGAAACCGTGTTTGCCACCAAACTGGGTCCCAACCAGCGTGCATTGCACACCGCAGTTCGGCGGCTACGTGCCGGCGGCGCGCGTCGTATCGCCCTCAGCCCGTACTTCCTGTCGGCCGGCCTGCTGACCGAGCGCGTCGAGTGCGCCCTCGACACGATCGTGTCCGACGCGGTCGTCGCCGGCCCCCTCGGCACCCACGCCGACGTCGTGGATGCGGTCGTGTCGCTCTACCGCGGGGCCACCCTCGACACCCCGCTCGTACACCAAACCTGATCGTCGAGCGTGCGTCGCGGATCGTTGACCGTGCGCCGGAAATCGTTGACCGTGCATCGTGTTCCGTTGACTGTGCACGCAATCCACGTTTCGCCAACTCCAAGACGCACGGTCGACGATTCGAGACGCACGGTTAACGCCAGGTTCAGACTCCCACCGCGCTGAGTGCAGCCACCTTCGTCGCGCGGGCGTAGATCTCCTCGCCCGGTTGCAGATTCAGGGCATTGGCGTCGCCACGGGTGATCTGCGCCTGGAATTCGTCGCCGGTCGCAGCGGCCACCAACTCGACCCGGGTCTCGAATCCCAGTGCGACGACACGCTGCACTGTCGCCTTGATGACACCGGTGTCCAGCGCCGGATCGGCTGCGGGCAGCGCCAGCTCCGGACGGCGGCCGATGCGAATGTCGTGCGGCCGCACCAGTTCTCCGTTGAGGCGAACCGTGGAGCCGAGGAACGACGCGACGAACTCGTTGACCGGACGGTCGTAGAGATCCTCGGGTGAACCGATCTGCTCGATCCGGCCCTTGTTGAGCACGGCGATGCTGTCGCTGACGTCGAGCGCCTCCTGCTGGTCGTGCGTCACGAGCACCGTGGTGACGTGCACCTCGTCGTGAAGCCGACGCAACCATTTGCGCAGATCCTCACGGACCTTCGCGTCGAGAGCACCGAACGGCTCGTCGAGCAGCAGTACCTGCGGATCGACGGCCAGCGCGCGTGCCAGCGCCATGCGCTGCCGCTGTCCACCGGAAAGCTGTGCGGGATAGCGCTTCTGGAATCCGGTCAGTCCGACGATCTCCAGGAGCTCGTCGACCTTGGCGTCGATCTGGTCCTTGGGACGCTTGCGGACCTTGAGCCCGAACGCCACATTGTCGCGCACGTTGAGGTGCTTGAACGCGGCGTAGTGCTGGAAGACGAATCCGATGTCGCGCTTCTGCGGCGCCAGACCCGACACGTCGCTGCCGCTGATGATGACGGTGCCCGAATCGAGACTGTCCAGGCCGGCGATGGCCCGCAGCAGCGTCGACTTGCCGGATCCCGACGGACCCAGCAGCGACGTCAACGACCCGTCGGGAATCTCGATCGATACGTCGTCGAGGGCGGCGAAGTCGCCGTAGCGCTTGTTGGCACCGATAACCGAGATCGACATGTCAGACGCCTTCCTTGTGTTCGATGAGCTGCCGCGCATCAACGGATTGGGGACCGTGCGGGACGGTCAGTTCGAGTTCGTCGAGGTCGACGTCGTCGTCGCCCCCCTCGGCGGATTGATCTGTGTAGGACTGGCTGGCGCGGTCGTAGCGACCCTTGACGCGACGCTCGATGAGCGACATCGCGACCAGGACGAGGATCGCCACCAGCATCAGGAGTGTTGCGGCCGCATACGCGCCGTACTCGTTGTAGTCGTCGGTGTATCGCGAGTGGACCAGCAGCGTCAGCGTTTGCGAGATGCCCGGGTAGTTCGACGACACCATCGTCACCGCTCCGTACTCACCGAGCGAGCGGGCAACGGTCAGCACCACGCCGTAGGTGAGACCCCAGCGGATCGCCGGAAGGGTGATCCGGCTGAAGGTCTGCCAGGCGTTGGCGCCGAGGGTGGCGGCCGCCTGCTCCTGCTCGGTACCGATCTCGTGCAAGACCGGTTCCACCTCGCGCACCACGAACGGCAACGTCACGAACAACGTGGCCAGGACGAGGCCGGGGAATCCGAAGATGATCCGGAATCCGGTGCTCTCGATTCCGCCGAACCATCCGCCGTAACCCCACAACATGATGAGCGCGACGCCGACCACAACCGGAGACACCGCGAACGGCAGGTCGACGACGGACTGCAGGAACGACTTTCCTGGGAAGCGTCCTCGCACCAGGGCCAGCGCCGTGGCGACACCGAAGATCACGTTGAGCGGCACCACGATGGCCACGATCAGCAAGCTCAGCTGCAACGCGGAAATCGCCGCGGGCGTGGTGATCCACTCCCAGAACTGCCCGAGGCCATGCTCGAACGAACGCCAGAAGATCAACGCCACCGGCACGACGAGCAGCACGAACAGGTAGATCAGCGCAGTGGTGCGCAGCGTGTAGCGCGTGAACGGCGAAATCCTCACTGGTCATTCTCCTCTCGCACCGACTGCCGACGACCGGCCAGCCGCAGGACGAACAGCGTGACGAACGCGATGGCCAGCAGGGCCACCGAGACGGCTGCCGCGTTGACCGGTTCGTCGACCTCGATCTGCTGCTGGATGTACTGCGAGGCCACCTGCGTCTCGCCGGGAATGTTGCCGCCGATCAAGACGACCGAACCGAACTCGCCGATGGCGCGGGTGAACGCCAGACCGGCGCCGGTGAGGATGGCGGGCAGCAGCGCCGGCAGCACGATCTTGGTGAAGGTCACGAAGTTGCTGGCGCCGAGCACGGCCGCCGCCTCTTCCACGTCCTTGTCGAGCTCGAGCAGCACGGGCTGCACCTGGCGCACGACGAACGGGAGCGTCACGAAGGTGAGGGCAATAACCAGCGCCGGCTGGGTGGCGTTGAGGTGGATGTCGATCGGGCTGTTGGGGCCGTAGAGCGACAGCAGCACCAGGCTCGCGACGATGGTGGGCAACGCGAACGGGAGGTCGATGATCGAGTTGACAAAACCCTTGCCCCAGAAGTCGTCGCGCACGAGCACCCAGGCGATGATGGTGCCGAAGACGACGTTGATCAGGGCCACGACGATCGACACCAGCACCGTGATGCGCAGCGCATCCAGTGCGGCCGGGTCGGTGACGGCATCGGCGAAGCCGCTCCACCCGTCGTCGAAGGACTGCACGGTGATGGCCGCGAGCGGCAGCAGCACGATGACGCTCAACCAGAGCCAGGCCACACCGATCTGCAGCGGTGACACACCACTGAAGGTCTTGGACCGGCCCAGGAATCCACCGGGCGGAGCAGACTCCGACCGATCCGGACCGGCGGGCGCCGGTTCTTGCACGGGTGCACTCATTGCTGTCCTCCCGACTTGTAGATCTCGGTGATCTCGCCCGACTTCGAGTCGAAGAGCACCTTGTCGACGGCCTTCCAGCCGGTCAGCTTCTTGCCCTTGTCGTCGACGGGGGCGGTTTCGCCGAGGACCGCACCGAGGTCCTTGATGGTCCAGAGCTTGGCGATGTCACCGGGGAACAGCGGTTTGGTCGACGCGATGACCTCGGGCAGCACCGGACGGAAGCCCTGCTCGGCCCAGATGCGCTGCGCCTGCGGCGTGAACAGGAACTGCAGGAAGGCGTTGGCCCCGGCACGGTCTTCGGTGGTGTTGACCACGGCGACCGGGTTCTCGATCTTGAACGTCTGCGGCGGGATCACATAGTCGACCTGGTTGTCGGGCGCGGCGGTCGCGTTGGCCCGATTGAGCATGATCGCCTCGTTCTCGTAGCTGATCAGGACATCGCCCTGCCCCTGCTCGAAAGCGGTGGTCGCCTCACGACCGGACTTCGGCTGCACCTTGATGTGATCGCGTACAAGGGCCGAGATGTAGTCCAGGCCGGCGTCGATGTTCTGACCACCATTGCTCTTGGCCGCGAACGGAGCGAGCAGATTCCACTTCGCCGACCCGGAGCTGCCCGGGTTCGGGGTCACCACCTCGACACCCGGCTCGAGCAGGTCGTCCCAGTCGTGGATGTTCTTGGGGTTGCCCTTGCGCACCACGAGCGCGACCACCGAGCCGAACGGCGTGCTGTTGTTGGGTGCGGCCTTCTTCCAGTCCTCGTCGACCAGGCCGGCCTTGACGAGCCGGGTGATGTCGGGTTCGACGGAGAAGTTCACCACGTCGGCCGGCACGTGTCGGGCCACCTTGCGCGACTGGTCGCCCGATGCACCGTAGGACGCGGAGAAGCCGATGTCGGCGCCCTCCGGCGTCGCCCGGAATGCGGGGATGACGTGATCGAAACCTGGCTTGGGGACCGCGTAGGCGACCAGGTTCAGGTGACGACTTCCACTGGAGATGTCGACGCCGCCCGGCTCGTCGGTCGAGCCTCCGCCGCAGGCGGACACGAGCGTCGCGATCGTGGCCAACGCCACCGAACCGAGCAAGATACTGCGCCATCGATGGCGCGCCTGACCCCGCCTGTGACCGGTCATCGGCCCCCTCCTCACCACGCCCGTCGTCCGGGCTCACGCTTGTTTGACCGGATAACGCTAACCCCGGCGAGGAGCTACTCGGCACGTTGAATCTGGGGTGATCGGAAAGGGCGTCCGAGTGTGTTAGCGGGTGAGGAACCAGGCCAGAACGACCAGGATGACCAGCGCGATCAGTGCGAGGGTTACGCGAGAACGGATCACGGCCTACAACCCGGTTCCGTCGTCGTCGGCGAAGCGGCGGCGGTCGAGCACCGACAGCACGCCCTCGACCAGCAGGTTCAGCACGATTGCGGTGACGATTGCGACCGGTACGACAACCGCAAGAGTGACCAGGAGTTGCGGAACGAACGAGAGTCCGGTGAGCCATTCCTCCACGCCATCCCACCAGGTAAAGAAGGACGACACCGGTTTCACCTCACCCATCGCGGCGACTGGCCGACTTTTGTTCAACGTGATTGCAAACCCGGGAGCCTGTACCCCACGTCGAGTGGCGGCAACCCGGGTCGATCGCAATGATATAGCCATGACAGCGACTGACGATTCCACCGTAACCGAGTTGCCGGGCTCCACGAAGTCCGTGGAGGATGTCACCGGGTCGTCGCTGCATGCTGCGGGCGCGCAAACCCACGCCCATCACGGTGCTCCGTCGAGCGCGTTTCCGCCGATCGGCGACTACGCCTTTCTGTCCGACACCGAGACCAACTGCCTCATCGCGCGCGACGGTTCGGTGGAGTGGATGTGCGTGCCGCGCCCGGATTCGCCGAGCATCTTCGGCGCGGTTCTCGATCGCAGCGCCGGTCATTTCCGGTTGGCACCCTATGGCGTCAACGTCCCGGTGGATCGCCGCTACCTCCCGGGCAGCCTCATGGTGGAGACGACCTGGCAGACCGACACCGGTTGGATCGTGGTGCGTGACGCGCTCGTGATGGGTCCGTGGCACGACAACGACAAGCGCTCCACCACCCATCGCCGGACGCCTACCGACTGGGATGCCGAACACATCTTGTTGCGGACCGTGCGGTGCGTGTCCGGGACGGTCGAGTTGTCGATGAGTTGCGAGCCGGCCTTCGACTACAACCGCGCGCTGACCAATTGGGAGTACTCCGGCCCGGCCTACGGCGAGGCGATCGCCACCGCCTTCAAGACGGATGCCGAGACGCCTACGTTGAAACTGACCACCGATCTCCGGCTGGGTCTGGAAGGCCGCGAGGCCCGTGCGCGAACTCGCCTTGTGGAGGGCGACGACCGGTTTGTCGCGCTCAGCTGGTCGAAGCAGCCCGCCCCACAGAACTTCGAGGAGGCCGCCCAGAAGATGTGGGCGACGTCGGAGTGCTGGCGGCAGTGGATCAACATCGGCTCCTTCCCCGACCATCCCTGGCGCACGCACCTCCAGCGTTCGGCGTTGACGCTCAAGGGACTCACCTATTCCCCGACCGGCGCGCTGCTCGCGGCAGCGACTACGTCGCTTCCGGAAACCCCTCAGGGTGAACGCAATTGGGACTACCGGTACGCGTGGGTCCGTGACTCGACCTTCGCGCTGTGGGGCCTGTACACGCTGGGTCTCGACCGCGAGGCCGACGACTTCTTCTCCTTCATCGCCGACGTCTCCGGCATCACCAACGGCGAACACCATCCGTTGCAGGTCATGTACGGCGTCGGCGGTGAGCGCACGCTCGAGGAAGAAGAACTCACCCACTTGTCCGGATACGACGGCGCGAGCCCGGTGCGCATCGGCAATGGCGCGTACAACCAAGCGCAACACGATATCTGGGGCACCATGCTCGACTCGGTGTACCTCAACACCAAGTCCAGCCAGTCGGTGCCCGAAACACTGTGGCCGGTTCTGAAGGCACAGGTCGAAGAGGCCATCAAGAACTGGCAGAAGCCGGACCGCGGCATCTGGGAAGTACGTGGCGAGCCACAGCATTTCACCTCGTCGAAGGTCATGTGCTGGGTTGCCCTCGATCGCGGGTCACGCCTCGCGACGATGCACGGCGAGAAGAAGTATGCGCGCGAGTGGGCCGCGATCGCCGATGAGATCAAAGACGACATCCTCACCCACGGAGTCAACGAGCGTGGCGTGTTCACGCAACGCTACGGAAACGATGCCCTCGACGCGTCACTGTTGCTGGTTCCCCTGCTCCGCTTCCTTCCCTCCGACGATCATCGTGTCCGCGCAACGGTTCTCGCGATCGCCGAAGAACTCACCGTCAACGGGCTCGTGCTCCGCTACAAGGTCGAGGAGACCGACGACGGACTCAGCGGCGAGGAGGGCAGCTTCACGATCTGCTCCTTCTGGCTCGTGTCCGCACTCGTCGAGATCGGCGAGCTGGAGAGCGCGAAGACGTTGTGCGAGAGGCTGTTGTCGTACTCGAGTCCGTTGAAGCTGTATGCGGAGGAGATCGACGCCGAGACCGGCCAGCACCTCGGGAACTTCCCACAGGCATTCACCCACCTCGCGCTGATCAACGCGGTCATGCACGTCATCCGCGCCGAGGAAGCATCCCACTACGGGCAGTTCCAGCCGGCCAATCACTGACCGGTAGCAATGGTGCGCGCACCGCGCGCACCATTGCTACCGATCTCGTCAGGCCGTCAAACCCCGACGCTCGAGCAGCGGAGCAATCTGCGCTTTGCGTCCGATCAAGTCCTCATGCGCGACAAGCGGATCCACGCTGTCCCCGCGCGACAGTGTGGCGTCGGCGAAGCGTCGACCGTTCTCGCGTTCGAGCCCGCCTTCGGCGAGGAACCACTGCTCGGTTTCGGCGTCGAGCACCTCCGACCAGATGTAGGAGTAATACCCCGCCGAATAGCCGCCGCCGAAGATGTGATTGAAGTAGGAACTGCGATAGCGCGGCGGAATCAGTTCGGTCGCAAGACCTGCGTCGATCAACGCCTGCTTTTCGAAGGCCTCCACGTCATCGACAGCCTGGGCCTCGTCTTCCGTCAGCCGATGCCAGGCGAGATCGAGTGCCGACGCCGCAAGGTATTCGATGGTGCCATGGGCACTTTCGGAAGACGCTGAAGCCCGGGCGGCGTCGGCGAGTTCGGCCGGGATCGGCTCCCCGGTCTCGCGATGGCGCGCATAGTTGGCGAGCACGTCGGGATGCAGCGCCCACATCTCGTTGACCTGCGACGGGAACTCGACGAAGTCACGGGGCACCGACGTACCGGACTGCGACGGATAATCCACCGCGGACAACAAACCGTGCAGGGCATGTCCGAACTCGTGGAACAGTGTGGTGAGCTGATCCATGGTCAGCAGACACTGTTCTCCCGCATCGGGTTTCGTCAGATTCAGCACGTTGACGATGACCGGACGCTGCGCCAACACCTCCGACTGGTCGACGATGTTGCTCATCCACGCGCCGCCCCGCTTCGATGACCGCGCGTAGAAGTCGCCGAGGAACAACCCGATGCCGGTGCCGGTGTCGTCGAAAACCTCCCAGATGCGCACGTCCGGGTGGTAACCGGCCAGGTCGGTGCGCTCGGTGAAGCGCAGCCCGTAGAGTTTTCCGGCCGCGTAGAACACGCCACGCTCGAGTACCGCATTCAGTTCGCAGTAGTCGGCAAAGTCGTCGAGCGGAACGGTCGAGGTCGTCCGCTTCTCGCGTGCTAGCCAGTAGCTGTAATCGGCGGCGCCGATGTCGGCGCCTGCGGCGAACTCGGTGAGCCGCGTCAACTCCCGGCCACCGGCGCGCATCGCCGAAACGGCCAACTCTCCCAACAGCTCGTCCACGGCAGCGGGATCGGGTGCGGTCTGCTCGGCGATGACGTACTCGGCGTGGTCGCGGTAGCCGAGCAATGCGGCCCGACGCGCCCGCAGACGGACGATCTCCAACACGAGTTCGGTTGTGTCGTGGTCGTTTCCACGAGAACAGCGAGCCACCGACGCATCGAAGACCCGCTGCCGAACCCCTGCATCCGACAACGTCTCCACCGCGGACTGGCTCGTCGGCAGTTCGAGTGCGATGAGGTAGCCGGAGTCGTGCCCGGCGTCCGCCGCCGCCCGTCGCCCGGCGGCGATCTCACCCTTCGACATGCCGTCCAACTGCGATACGTCGTCGACGAGGACCGCCGAGGCGTTGGTGTCGTCGAGAATCTTCTGCGAGAAGGTGGTGGTGAGATAGGCCAGGCGGGAGGCGATTTGACGCATCTCAGCCTGTTCGTCGGGCCCCAGTGCGGCGCCCGCGCGCACCGCTTCGCGGTAGCGCTTGTCCAGCAGCCGACGCTGCGGCTCGGTCAGTTCGAGCTCCTCCGCGCGACCATGCAGATCCGAGATCCGCTTGAACAGAACCGGATTCATCGCGATCGTGTTCTCGTGATCGGTCAGCTCGGTCGAGAGCTGCTGCGAGATCGCATTTCGCTGCGGATTGGTGTCAGGGCCGACGAGATTGAGGAAGGTCCCGCTCGCCCGGGCCAGATCCCGACCCGAGAGTTCCAGCGCCTCAATGGTGTTCGAAAAGGTCGCCGGACGGGTATCTGCGGCGATCGCCTCGACCTCCCGAAGCTGTTCGGCCATCGCCGTGGCAAATGCGGGCAAGAAGTCATCGTCGGAGATCGACGCGAAATCCGGTAGCCCGTAGGGCAGATCACTCTCGGCCAGAACAGGATTGATCGAATCCACTGACATCACTTCCCCTTTGGTTTGTCACCCACCGCGTCGGTGGACAGCGCCGCGACGAACGCCTCCTGCGGCACGTCGACCCTCCCGATGGTTTTCATCCGCTTCTTGCCTTCCTTCTGCTTCTCGAGCAGTTTGCGCTTACGGCTGATGTCACCGCCGTAACACTTGGCGAGGACGTCCTTGCGGATGGCCCGAATGTTCTCGCGCGCAATGATCTTGGAGCCGATCGCTGCCTGCACCGGCACCTCGAACTGCTGGCGCGGGATCAGTTCCTTGAGCTTGGTCGCCATCTTGTTGCCGTAGGTGTAGGCGGCTTCCCGGTGCACGATCGCACTGAATGCGTCGACCGCCTCGCCCTGCAGCAAGATGTCGACCTTCACGAGATCGGCCTCCTGCTCGCCCGCCTCCTCGTAGTCGAGGCTGGCGTAGCCGCGGGTTCGGGATTTCAGTGCGTCGAAGAAGTCGAAGATGATCTCCGCGAGCGGCAGCGTGTACCGCAGTTCGACGCGGGTCTCGGACAGATAGTCCATGCCACCGAGCTCTCCGCGCCGGGACTGGCACAGCTCCATGATGGCGCCGATGAACTCACTGGGCGCGATGACCGTCGTCTTCACGATCGGTTCGAAGATGTTGCGGGTCTTGCCCTCCGGCCAGTCCGACGGGTTGGTGACGACGTGCTCGCTGCCGTCCTCCATCACGACGCGATACACGACGTTGGGGGCGGTGGAGATGAGGTCGAGCCCGAATTCACGCTCGAGCCGTTCACGCGTGATCTCCATGTGCAGCAGCCCGAGGAAGCCGCAGCGGAATCCGAAGCCGAGCGCCACCGACGTCTCCGGCTCGTAGGTGAGCGCGGCGTCGTTGAGTTGCAGCTTGTCCAGTGCCTCGCGCAGCACCGGGTAATCCGAGCCGTCCACCGGATACAGACCTGAGTACACCATCGGCCGCGGCTCGCGGTAGCCGGTGAGCGCTTGGGTCGCACCGTTGCGCGCGGTCGTCACGGTGTCACCGACCTTGGACTGCCGCACATCCTTCACGCCGGTGATGAGGTAACCGACCTCCCCGACACCGAGACCCTTGGACGGCTTCGGCTCGGGCGAGACGATGCCGACCTCGAGGAGTTCATGGGTCGCGCCGGTGGACATCATGGCGATCTTCTCGCGCGGCACGATCCTGCCGTCCACCACACGCACGTAGGTGACCACGCCGCGGTAGGTGTCGTAGACCGAGTCGAAGATCATCGCCCGCGCCGGAGCATCCGGATCGCCCTCGGGGGCGGGCACCAGCTTGATCACCTCGTCGAGCAGTTCGGTGACGCCGGCACCGGTCTTACCCGACACCCGCAGCACGTCGTCCGGTTCGCAGCCCACGATGTGCGCGATCTCGGCGGCGTAGCGGTCGGGGTCGGCGGCGGGAAGGTCGATCTTGTTCAGCACCGGGATGATGGTGAGATCGTTTTCCATGGCGAGGTACAGGTTCGCCAGCGTCTGAGCCTCGATCCCCTGCGCCGCGTCGACCAGTAGCACCGCGCCCTCGCACGCCTCCAGTGCCCGCGACACCTCGTAGGTGAAGTCGACGTGGCCGGGGGTGTCGATCAGGTGCAGGACGTAGTCGGTGTCCCCAACCTTCCAGGGCAGCCGCACGTTCTGTGCCTTGATGGTGATGCCGCGCTCGCGTTCGATGTCCATGCGATCGAGGTACTGCGCACGCATCTGGCGCTCTTCGACGACGCCGGTGAGCTGCAACATCCGATCGGCCAGGGTCGATTTCCCATGGTCGATGTGGGCAATGATGCAGAAGTTCCGAATCCGGGCCGGATCGGTGAAGGTGGTATCGGCGAAGCTAATCGTCAACTCTCCTCGATAAGGACGCTGCGCTGGACAAAACGCTGCGGTCGGGCGTCGGTGTCCATTTTCTCATGAGTACCCCGACCGCCCACGACCGAGGCTTTTCACCGCGCTCGACCCGACTACTGTGACCAGCGTGCCAGAGAACACCAGCGTCGAGTCCGTGGAGCGCGACGGCGTGGTCGCCGACATCCACCGGCCGGCATCGATCCCGCGTGCGACGGTCGTCCTCGCGCACGGCGCGGGCGGCAATCGCCACGCCGTGATCCTGCGGGCGCTCGCCGAGGCCTTGTCCGCGCGGGCCTTCACGGTCGCCCGCATCGACCTGCCCTACCGGCGGCGCCGCCCCAAGGGTCCGCCTAGCCCATCCACCGCCGCGGCCGACCGCGACGGCATCCGCGCGGCGTGCGCGATGTTCCGCGACGAATCCGGCGGCCCGCTCATCGTCGGCGGACATTCCTACGGCGGTCGACAGGCGTCGATGGCGGTGGCCGAAGACGGCGCCGACCTTGCCGACGGTCTCCTGCTCACGTCCTACCCCCTGCACCCGCCCGGAAAGCCCGACCGGCTGCGCACCGAGCACCTGTCGTCGATCGCGGTGCCGACGCTCGTCGTCCACGGCAGCACTGACCCGTTCGGGACCACCGACGAGATGGCCGCGGCGATCGGCCTCATCCCGGCGCCGACGCTGATCGTCGAGGTGGAGAAGACCGGCCACAATCTCGACCCGAACAAGAAGCCCACCGTGCTGTTGACCGTCGACGCCGTCGACGACTTCCTGCTGAAAGAGATTTGCCGATGACGCGCCGCGCGCCGATCCCGAAGCCCACCGCCCATTTCGCGCGGGAGGTCAGCTATTCACCGAACATCGACGGCGACGCCGACCCCGGCGAGATCGTCTGGACCTGGGTGCCGTTCGAGGACGACCCGAACCAGGGCAAGGACCGTCCGGTGCTCGTCGTCGGCCGCGACCGCGCCGATCAGAACTCCGACGATGTTCTCGGACTCATGTTGTCCAGCAAGGACTATCACCGCGACGACCCGGATTGGATCTCGGTCGGCGCCGGCGCGTGGGATGGTGAACACCGGGAGAGTTTCGTCCGGCTCGACCGCGTGCTCGTCATCGACGACGACGGAATCCGCAGGGAAGGCGCCATTCTCGATCGTCGCCGGTTCGACGAGGTGGCCGGCGAACTCCGCGCACAGCACGGCTGGCGCTGATCAGCCGCCCTCACGCCAGCCGCGTGATCTCCACGATCACATCGAGATCCGTTGCGCCGCCACCGGTGTAGATGCCCTTGAGGGGTGATACATCGGAATAGTCGCGGCCGACGCCCACCGACACATGCTGCTCGGTGATGGGGGTGTCATTGGTGGGGTCGTAGCCCCACCAACCGCCGGTCCACACCTCGATCCACGCGTGACTCTGACCTTCGACGGTTTTGTTGATCTTCGCATTCGGCTTGGGATGCAGGTAACCCGAGACGTAGCGCGACGGAATCCCCAAGCTGCGCAACATCAGTAGCGAGAGATGCGCATAGTCCTGGCAGACGCCCTTGCGCTCGTTCCATGCGTCGACGGCCGTCGTGTGCACACCGGTGGTGCCCGGCACGTACTCCATCTCGGCGTGGACGAACTTGCACACCGCCTCGACCGCCTCTTCCGGCGTCAAACCCTTCGCGAGCCGCTTCGCAGTCGCGCCGAGCCCGCGGTTCTTGGGGACATAGTCGGTGTTGGACAGCATCTCGTCGTAGCGGTCCTCGACGTACTCGCTACGAATGTCCTCCCAGGATCGGCTCTTGTCCGCATCCGGGCGTTCGCCCGCCTCGGTCTCCACCACCGACATCCCCGACACTTCGAGTTCCTCATGCGGTGCGTGCAGGTCGAATGCGGTGACCGCGGTTCCCCAGTAATCGGTGTAGCGATACGACCGGGTGGCGGGCACGGTCTCGACGCGGTTCACGATCACGTTCTGCCGGGCATCGCTGCGCGGGGTGAGGCGAGCCTCGTTGTACGACGACGTGACCGGTTCCTTGTAGGCGAATCCGGTGGAATGGACGACGCGCAGACGCCAGCTCACAGTTCACTCTCCTCGATCACGTGGCCCTCACTGACACGGGCGTCGGCCCACGACACGTACGGCGAGACGTGGAAGTACTGGTTGGTGACCGCCTCGTTGACGGCCCGACAGGTGTCCTGCAGGTCGACGAGCCGCTCCTGCAGATCGTCGAGAAGCTTTCCGGGCTCGAGGAATTCGAGCGAGCTGCGGGCGCGGCCGAGCAGCAGCTGCGCCTCGGCCTGGGCCCCGACGCGGCTCGGCCCCTTCTCCAGCATCGCCAGATTGTGCTCGGCGACGCTCAGCGCGTGGAAGATCGACCGCGGGAACAGGCGGTCGAGAAGCATGAACTCGACGATGTTCTCCGCGTTGAGGATTCCGCGATAGGTCCGCAGATAGGTGTCGTGCGCGCCCGCCGACACCAGGACGTTGACCCAGGCCGGCGAACTCGACCGATCGCCCGCGCGGGCCAACAGCATCCGGATGGTCATGTCCACCCGCTCGACCGAACGGCCGAGCAGCAGGTAGCGGTACCCGTCGTCGTGACTCATCGTCGCGTCCGCGAGACCGGCGAACATCGCCGCCCGATTCTTGACGTAGGCCAGGAACTCGTGCGGGCCCAGCCGGCGGGAACGGCGCTCGGCCGCGTCGAGCCCGTTGTACGTGGTGTTGAGGCATTCCCACAACTCGCTCGACGTCACCTCACGGGCACCGCGGGCGTTCTCCCGGGCCGCCCGCACCAGGTCGACGATCGAGCCGACGGCGTCGGAATCGTAGGCGACGCGCTCGGTCAGCGACCAGACGTCGAGTTCCTCACCCGATTCGGGTGCGGGGAGTCCGAGGACCTGAACGATCAGGCGGGCCTGACGGTCGACGTCGACCGTCGCGTCCTCGAGCAGCTGCTGGATGGCCACGTCGAGGATGCGGGCCATGTCATCGGCCCGCTCCACATAACGGCCGATCCAATACAACGACTCCGCGTTGCGGGCCAACATCATCGTGCGTCACCACCCTGTTCCTGGCCGCCCTGCTGCTGCGACTGCACCATGTCGCCCATCTGCTGACTCTGCGTGGACATGACGCCCTGTTGTTGCTGTTGAGTCTGTGTGTGCACGGGGTCCGGAGCACTCTCGGCCGGTCGTGCGGCGGCGACACCACTCGCCGTCACCACCTTGGCGCCGGACATCTCCCGCTCCTCTTCGGACCCTCGCGACGCCAGCACCCACGTGTCCTTGGAACCACCGCCCTGACTGGAGTTCACCACGAGCGAGCCCTCCGGGAGCGCAACTCGCGTCAACCCACCCGGCAGGACCCACACCGACTCACCGTCGTTGACGGCGAACGGCCGCAGGTCGACGTGTCGTGGGCGCAGGTCGTCGCCGATCTTGGTCGGCACGGTGGACAGCTGCACCACCGGCTGCGCGATCCAGCCACGCGGGTCGTTGCGGACCTTGCGCGCCAGCGTGTCCAACTCGGCCTTGGTGGCGTCGGGACCGAACACGATGCCGTAGCCGCCCGAGCCCTCCACCGGTTTCACCACCAGCTCGTCGATGCGGTCGAGCACCTCCTCGCACTCGTGGTCGAGCCAGCAGCGCAGGGTGTCGACGTTCTGCAACGACGGCTTCTCGCCCAGGTAGTACTCGATGATCTCCGGGACGTAGGTGTAGATCAGCTTGTCGTCGCCGATGCCGTTGCCAACCGCGCTGGAGATCACCACGTTGCCCGCACGCGCCGCGTTGAGCAGTCCCGCAACCCCGAGCATCGAGTCCGGCCGGAACTGCATCGGGTCCAAGAAGTCGTCGTCGATGCGCCGGTAGATGACGTCCACCCGTTGCTCGCCCTCGGTGGTCCGCATGTAGACGACGTTGTCGCGGCAGAAGAGGTCGCGGCCCTCCACCAGCTCGACGCCCATCAACCGGGCGAGCAGCGAATGCTCGAAATATGCCGAGTTGGCCACGCCCGGGGTGAGCACCACGATGTTGGGGTCGGCCTCGTTGAAGGCCGCGGAGGCGCGCAGGGCCCGCAGCAGGTGGCTCGGGTAGTCGGCGACCGCACGCACCCGGTGCGTGGCGAACAGATCCGGGAACACGCGCGCCATCGCGCGTCGATTCTCCAGGACGTAGGACACACCCGACGGCGAGCGGAGGTTGTCCTCGAGAACACGGAAGTCGCCGTTCTCGTCGCGGATCAGGTCGATACCGGCGACGTGGATGCGAACCCCGTTGGGTGGTTTGATGTTTGCCGCCTGGCGGTGAAAGTGCTCACACGAGTGCACGAGCCGCTTGGGCAGCACACCGTCGCGCAGGATCTCCTGCTCGCCGTAGATGTCGTCGAGGAACAGTTCGAGCGCCTGCACGCGCTGGGTGATGCCGGCCTCGAGCTTGGTCCACTCCGTGGCCGAAATCACCCGTGGCACAACATCCAACGGGAAGGGCCGCTCCTTGCCGGACAGCGAGAAGGTGACACCCTGGTCGAGATAGGCACGTCCGAGCGCGTCCACCCGCGTCTCGAGATCGGACCGATCCTGGCGGCTCATCGCCTTGTGGATACCGCGATACGGTGTGCGGACGTCGGTTTCGCCGTCGAACATCTCGTCGTAGGCCTCGCCATAGGGACCCGACGCGTAACCGTCGAAAAGTCCTACCGCAGTTGATGTTTCGCCCGCAGAATTGGGCCTCGTCCTGGCCCCGGCGGGCCGCCCTCCCGACTTGCTCGTGGTCGTCGAGGACGACGATTTGGCCGGTACTGACTTACGCGCCGCTGCCTTCTTGGCGGGCGCACTGGTGGAAGCGGGGCTCATAACTTGCCATGGTGCTACAAAAACGCCGATTCGGCATGGTGGTCGCCGACACGCGCAACACGCTGGGGCGATGCCGACCAGGCACTCACACCGAGCGGCGCGCCCCCAGCGCACGCCTGCGCATACGTCGCACCACGTTCACCGCGCGCGTCTGCCAGCGCGGTCGCACGCTGGGCAGCGGCGCCGCGAGCACCATGGCGGCCATCGTGTCCAGGGCGACATCGAGCACGTCGTCGGAGGTCGGGGGTGGCGCGTCACCGGTGGCGCCCGCGGTCGTAGTCACCCCGAGGTCGGCAAGGTCGCCGGTGACCCGGTAGCCCGCCGATCGGACTGCCGCGACCATCGACGCCGACTTCGCCGCCGCCCATTCGCGCTGCGCGGGCGACAGCGCCTGGGCCGGGCCGCCGGGGGCGTCGAACAGGATCTCGCCGATCAGCTGCCCCTTGATCACCCGCTCGTAGCGACGCCATTCGATGGTGTCGGGCTGCAACCTGAGATTGAGGGCGCGCAGGAACTCGGCTTGCGCGGCCGACAGCGAGCTGTTGGTGCTGGGTACCGGGATGGTCAGCGCGGCGGGATCGACGCCGATGGTCGTGAGGAAGCGGTCCCACAGGGAGTCCCCCGGGACCGCCTGGGCACCGCGGGGCCCGACGGTGACGACGTGCACCCGCTCGGGGCCCACCACCTGCGACCATCGGTCCAGAATTTCCACGAAGTCCTGGAATTCCCAGAACGGCTCCTCGTCGATCACCGGCGGCGGATCGGCCGGGCTCTGATCGGGCGAATCGGGCCGGGCGAAGGCGCGCACCGACGAGACGAACTCGTCGAAACTCGCACGACGCTGATTCTTGACGTTCTCCTGCCACACCGACGGCAACTGGCGGGCCAGGTCCCGAACCGTCGCGATGACATGCACCTCGTCGGCAAAGGACAGGTCACTCATGAGGGACTCGATCTGCGCCGGTGTGGCGGTGCTGTACAGCTCGTGGGAGAGCAGCGAGGTCTGCGGCCACGCACGCATCTGTCCGAGCAGTTTCGGCCAGGTCCCGGCGAACGCCGGATCGGCCCAGTCGAGGTAGCGGTCGGGCTGCAGGTGCACGGCGGCATGAAAGTGGTCGGAGATCACATTTCCGGGGTAAAGCAGCCCCGATGACCTGAGTGCCAGGTCACGGTTGCGCCAGAGCCGGTCCTGCAGGTGGGTGGTGCCGGTCTTGGGCAGGCCGACGTGCACGAAGACGACTGACATGATGGTCAAAGACTAGACATTTGCTCACGGTGATCGGAAGCCGTGGCCTGTGTGTTCACCGTCGGGTTCAGCGATTTTGGGCAGAACCACCGCGACTGGTAATGTTGATCGCTGTTGCAGTGACGAGGTGGCACCCGTGTCGCCGGTGCGCGCTGCCGGCGCGAGCCGAACCCGATGCGGGTCTGCGAGCTCAGCCAGAACAGACCGAACACACCAGCATTGACCAGAGGAAACACGCGTGGCAAACATCAAGTCCCAGATCAAGCGCAACCGCTCCAACGAAGCGGCGCGCAAGCGCAACCAGTCGGTGAAGTCGTCGCTGCGTACCGCGATCCGCGGCTTCCGCGAGGCCGTCGAGGCCGGGGACAAGGACAAGGCCACCGAGCTCGGCCAGTCGGCCAGCCGCAAGCTGGACAAGGCTGCCAGCAAGGGCGTCATCCACGCCAACCAGGCTGCGAACAAGAAGTCGGCGATCGCCATCGCCGTCAACAAGCTCTGATCTGACCCGCGATTCGGCCTGACCGAATCAGCGCATCAGCACTTCCGGCTCACCCCGGCGACGTCCACGCAGTCGCCGGGGTGAATCGCGTCTGCACCGACGGTGGGCTGAGATCGTGGAGGAGGTACCTCGCGGCTGAGTCGCGAAAGAGCCCCGGCCTCAGGGCCCGATCCGGCACAAAAGTAGGGGAAGAAACTCGTCTCCTGCCCTTGGTGTCCTCCCCTAGAAGTTTCTCGCGGACGACTATGAACCCCGGGGAAGAAGTTCTTCCCCTAGGCTTTCGCAGCAGGCGCTGCCGTATTTCCCCAGCTCACGGGGGCGGTCACCGAGCTCTCCCGATCAGTGACGCTCCCGCGGCCGGCACCGCACCACCCTGTGCCGAATCGTTGAATCTGTGCGCTGCAGCACACAGATTTTCCAACAGGACACAGAGTGTCCGGAGTGGATCAGTCCCGACGCCGACCGGTGGGCCGCAGGTCGGCGACCGTGGCGACGGCATGGGTGAGCGCATAGTCGGCGTCGGCCGCCTGCCCCTTGACGTCGGCGTTGAGCGCCGCGACCACCTTCATCGCCCGGGCGATCGACTCGGAGTCCCAGGCCCGCGCCTGAGCTTGCACGTTCTTGACCCGATTGGGTGACATACCGACTTCCGACGCCACCGAGAAGTGATTGCCGGTCAGCGGACGCACGCGTGCGATGGCGTGGACCGCCTCGGCCAGGGCGTCGGCGAGCAGGACGCGGGCCACGCCGTGATGCAAGGCCCATGCGAGCGATTCGAGAGCAGCCGCCCGATCACCGGTCACCGCTCGGTCGGCCACTTCGAAGCCGGTCACCTCCGGCCGACCTTGGTAGTACAACCGGACCGCGTCGCGATCGACCTTGCCGCCGGTGTCGGCCACCAGCTGGGCACATGCCGCCGCAAGTTCACGCAGCTCCGACCCGACCCCCTCGACCACCTGCTCGACGACGTCGGCGTGGACCTTGACGCCGAGCGCACGAAACTCCTTGCGCACAAAGTCCATCCGCTCCGACGGCCAGCGCGGAGCGGCCGTGGCGTGCTCCACGGCACCGGATTTCTTCAGTGCGGGCACGAGCGATTTCGCCCGACCACCGCCGTTGTGAATCACCATGAGCGTGATGCCGTCGGGCAGCGAGTCAGCAGCCTGCGCGATCAGTGCAGCCGGTTCCTTGCCCGCATCCGCTGCGGACCCGACGACCACGATGCGTTCCTCGGCGAACAACGACGGACTGAGCAACTCCGCGAGTTCGTGCTCACTGACATCCCCCGCACGCACACGCGTGACCGGCACGGGGGTCCCGGCAGCTTTCGACTGCTCAGCAGACACCGCCGAGATGACCCGGCCGGTGAGGAAGTCGTCGTCGCCGAGGAGCAGGTGCAGACGTTCGGTCACGGCCACAATCGTGCCAGACCGGGGTGACAGCGAACCGCGCAGACCGCGACTTCTCACCCCGATGATCGGCGGCCCCGCGACATCCACCGTGCGCAACCTCGCCGGACGAGCACGACGAGACCCGTGACGACAAGGACGATCGCGGCGCCCAGTACCCCGTCGGGTACCACGATGCGGGCCCAACTCAACCGTCCGAGCGTTCGCGCGCACACCCGCATCCACCACAATTCGGGGGCGACGCCCCGGACGAGCAGTTCGGCGGTCGCAGCGCCCGCTCCGTCCGCGGACCCGATCACCCCGACACAGGCGGCGACGGTGCCGACCACGCTGATCACCGCAACCACCGGCGCCACAAGCAGATTCGCCACCACCCCGACCACGGAGAAGGTGCCGGTCACCATCGCCACGATCGGTGCGGTCACCACCTGAGCCGCGATCGCCATCGCGAGGATCTCCGCGGGCCCGGGCGGGATCCGCATGCCGCGCAGTCCGTCGCGTATCCGCGGTGCCCACAGGACCAGTCCTGCGGTGGCGACCACCGACAATGCAAAGCCGGGTTGGAGCGCCAACTCCGGCCACCACAGCAAGGCCCCCACGACCGCGGCACCCAACGCCGGAAACGCCTGCGCACGTCGCGACGACAAGAGCGCCAGCAGGCCGATGGCACCCATGATCGCCGCCCGGAGCACACTCGGTGACGGTCGGACGAGCACCACGAAACCGAGGATCGTCACCGCACCCAGAATCGCCGCCAGCCGAGGCGACGCACCAGCAGCACGAACCAGCATCAGCACCGCGCCGCAGATGATCGCGAAATTGCTCCCCGACACCGCCGTGAGATGGCTGAGCCCGGACGCCCGGAAGTCCTCTTGCACAACCGGATCAAGGGTTCTCGTGTCACCGATGACCAGCCCCGGCAGCAGGCCCGACGACTCGGAGCCCAATGCCCGGGAACTGACAATCTGCAGACGGTCACGTACCGCGCCGGCCAACCGCTGGTGAATGGGTGGATGTCCGATCAGCGTCGGCGGACCTGCCGCGGTCAAGCGGGCGGTCAGCAGCGAACCGGCCGGCGGCGGACGCACCCGCACCAGCGCGCGAACCCGCTGACCCGGCAACAACACCGACCACTGCGCCGTGTCCGCAGACAACTCCGCTGGTCCCGGTGCGACCGTTCGCGCGCCGATCTGATTCACGACCACACGGGCCCGGACCCGACCGTGCCGCTCATCTCCGACGACCGTCGGATCGTCGCGGATGACCATGGTGACCGTCACTTTGCCGGACACGTCGGCAAGTGGGTGGTCGGCACGCTCCTCCTGCCGAATGAACATGGCCGTCGCGCATGTTGCAGCCAGACCGGTCGCGACCACCAGCAGGCCGACGGTGCGCCAGCTTACCAGCCCACGAGCACATGCCACGCCCGACGATCCGCAGCAGATCACCGAGACGATCGCGGCGAGCGCCGTGACCTGTTGCGAGGCAGCAAGTCCAGCAATCGTGGTGGCCCATACCACGACCGCGGGGAGCAGCAGGCGAAGATCCACACCTCGGCGATCCGGCTCAGACCGTCACCAGGTCGCGGAGTTTCGCCAGCCGCGCCGGCCCGATCCCGTCGACCTCCCCGAGCTGGTCGACGTTGCTGAATCGGCCATTCTTGTTGCGCCAGTCGATGATTGCGCGAGCGGTCACCGGGCCGACACCGGGCAACGCATCGAGCTCCGACTCGGTGGCGGTGTTCAGATTGACGCGAGCCCCCGACTCGGGACCCGGTGTCGCCGATGGCGTCGTAGGACCGCCGCCAGGCGTTGCCGACGACGCGGAGTCCGTGCGCGTGGCCGGGACAACCGAACTGCGCAGCGCGCGTCCGTCGGCGCCGGCGTATCCCACGAGAACCTGATCTCCGTCATGCAGGAGTTGCGCAAGATTCAGCGACACCGTGTCGGCTCCCTGACGCGGCCCGCCGGCCGTCTCGATGGCGTCGGCGACCCGAGCGCCCGACGGCACTCTCACGAGGCCGGGCCGGTGCACCAGTCCGACCACACTCACCACCAGTTGGGCCGGCGCCGGCACGGCGGTCGGCATCGACGTCGTCATCGGCACCGACGGGCCTGCCGTCGGTTCGAACGCCACCGCAGGCGGCGGGTCCGAGCCACGAAAGAGTCCGAAACCGGCTACCACGCAAGCGATCACACCGATTGCAAGGAGTGCGAGAGCGGCCGGCGGCGCGACGGCGAACCGTCGGGAGCCGATGCGTTCGGCGTCGTCCTCGTCATCCTCGGAGTCGAGCAAGGTCGGCGACCGCACGGCAGTCGAACCTCCGCGGCCGTCGTGGTCGCCGTCCACGGGGTCGAGCCAGGCCGGCATGGCGCCTATCCCCCACCGCGTCTCGGAGACGTGATCGGCATCCGGCGCGGAGTCGGTGTCCGGCCCGGAGTCAGTGTCCGGGACCACCTCCGGCGCGCCCACGAGTGACCGACCAGTCGTGGCCGAGGGTCCGACCGGCGACAGGCGATCGAGCGGATTACGCCGTCCTGATGTGCTCATGCCCGAAGGCTAGGGCCGCGACCCGACCGGCAAGGCGGTTGGCGCGCGTGCGGTGCACCGGTCTGTGCACACACGACGGACTGTGCACAGACCTCGTCGGGTCAGTCCCGACCGATCCCCTCGATGGGCTCGAGATGACTTGCGATGACGACTCCGACCGCACCCGGCCCGACGTGACAGCCGAGCACCGGACCCAGGTCGACGGTGATCTCCGAGACGACGACCCGGAGCTTGGACCGCAGCTGCTCGGCCAGATCGGCGGCGGCGGCGTCGGCTGCGCAGTGCTGGATGCCCAGCGTCACGGCGCGTCCGGCGGCCGACTCGACGGCGGCGTCGACCATCTTCGCGAGCGCCTTGGAGAACGTTCGGTGGCGTTCGCGCAGGGCAAGGGTGCCGTCGACCATGTGCAGGATCGGCTTGATCGCCAGGGCCGAACCCAGCATCTTGCTGGCCGCGCTGATTCGCCCACTGTTGCGCAGGTTGTCCAGGTTCTGCACGCAGAGCAACGAGTCGACGGTCGCGGCCTCGCGGATCGCCGACTCATAGACGCGGTCTCGGTCAGCGCCCGTTCGCGCCGCCTGCGCTGCTGCGATCGCGGTGAACCCCACTGCGAGACCCACCGAGCGCGAGTCCACGACCCGGACCTGACCCGAGAACTTCTCCGCGGCCAATCGAGCCGACGCCCAGGTGCCCGACAGGCGACGCGACATGTGTACGGCCACCACACCGTCGCCGTCGCTGTCGGCGATGGCGGCGTCGAAGGCCTCCGTGAGCTCGTGCGGGTTGGCTCCCGAAGTGGTGACCCCGGGGGTCGAGATGAGATCGGGCGGAATCTCGTCGACGCCCTCCCGATAGTCCTGACCGTCGAGCGTCAGGTGCAGCGGGACCTGGCGGATGCCGTAATGGTCGGCCACCGACCGCGGCAACCGCGAGGACGAATCCGTGACGACGACGACAGGCACGCGTCTACGTTAGCCGGTTCACCCGGCCGGATGCGCCTCGGCCGCGCTCACCGCGGGAACGACGAGTTCCGCTATCCGGCGGTGACACTCGAAACCCCAGTGGATGCCGTCCGGATTCATCTCGACGTCCGGGTCGTCGAATGCGTCCCGCGTCGTCGGATAGAAGTCGACACACCTGATCTGGTGACTATCCGCCCAACGCTGCATCGCCGACGTGGTCGGTATCCGACCGAGGTGCACGTTGCCGTAGTACGGGCTCCGGTGTGTTGGTGGCAGACACAGCAGGAGCGGCAGGTCAGGTCGCAACTGGGCCAGCGCGGCGCGAATCTTCTCCAAGTACTCGACGGTGATCCGCGGCGGCAACGCCACCGGCCAGCCGAGGCGCGACGCCCGCGGTTGCACCCACTGGTATCCGTCGCGCACCAGCTGCCGAAGCCTGTTCGGCCGCAGATAGCGGATTTCCTCGCGCAAGGCGGTGGGCAGCGGTGACGGCAGACTGTCCATGCCGCCGAAGGCCAGCACCACCACGTCGGCGTCGGGGACCGCAGCCCAGATGTTCGGGTCCTGGGTGAGTGCCCACCACACGTCTCGACTCGTCCAGCCGATGCGGCCGAACAAGTGGATGCGACGCCGACATTGCTCGCCGACGATCACCGGCCAGATCCGCGAATCCGTTGCGGGCAGACCGCCGGTGGGTCCGTAGTAGGCGAGCGAATCCGAGAGCACCAACACACTGCCGGGTCGGGCGCTCACTGGATCGCCGGGTCCGAATCCTCGGCGGACGCATTCCACACGTCGAGACGCCAGCGGCCCGGCGCACCCGGCATCCCGTGGCTGGACAACTGAACCCAGCTGGTGTTGGCGAGACCGCCGAACACCGGCCAGTTCTCGACCGGCAACGCCAGCAGCCCAGCCGTCATCGCCGCGATCACTCCGCCGTGGGCAACCAGCACCACCGGGGCCTCCGGCGTATCGCCGGCGCCCCACTCGGGCAGTTCGGCGATCAGCTCGTCGACCACGGGGATCGCCCGCGCGGCCACCTGGACCCGGCTCTCACCACCCGGTGGTGTCCACGTCGCATCGTCGCGCCACACCGCACGCGCACCCGGCGCGGACACGTCGACCTCGCTGTGGGTGAGTCCCTGCCAATCCCCGAGGTGCGTCTCGCGCAGCCGCTCATCGGTGGCCACCGTGAGACCGGTGCGCTGTGCCAACGCCTCGGCGGTGTCGCGTGCACGTCGCAGGTCCGACGATCTGATCACCATCGGCTGCCGCTCGACCAATGCCGCCGCCGCCCACTTTGCTTGACGCACACCAAGTTCGGACAGGTCAGTGTCGAGCTGACCCTGCATCCGGCTGCCCGCGTTGTACTCGGTTTGCCCATGCCGCAGCAGGATCAGTCGTCGGACCACCGGGGTGAGGCGTTCGACGGCGGTGTCGTGCGAATCCGGTCCACCACTCACGACGGGTCACCCAGATCGACCACCGGGCAGTCCTGCCACAGCCGCTCCAGCGCGTAGAACTGCCGTTCGTCGGCGTGCTGGATATGTACGACGATGTCGACGTAATCGAGCAGCGCCCAGCGGCCCTCGCGCGTCCCCTCGCGTCGTACCGGTTTGTGCCCGGCCTCCCGCAGCTTGTCCTCGACCTCGTCGACAATCGCGTTGACCTGACGCTCGTTGTCGGCCGAGGCGATCACGAACGCGTCGGTGATCACCAACTGCTCGGACACGTCGAGCACCGTCACGTCGTGCGCGAGTTTGTCGGCGGCCGCCGCAGCAGCCACCCGTGCCATCTCCAGCGCTTCTGCTGACGCAGTCACACCCGTCCCTTCGTCTTTGCCTCACCGGCGGTGTCGAGGCCGCCATCCCGCGCCGGCGGCGACACCCCGGGCGAGGTCGCCCGAGGCGCACGATACAGCTTCCGTTTGGCTATGTACTGCACGACTCCGTCGGGCACCAGGTACCAGACGGGTCTGCCCTTCGCGGCCCGGGTGCGGCATTCGGTCGAGGAGATCGCCAGCGCCGGGATCTCCAACATCTGCAGCGTGTCGGGCGGCATCGTCTCCAGATGCTGCGCCAGATGCTTCGCGTTGAGCTCGTAGCCGGGCCGACTCACGCCGACGAACCGAGCCAGCTCGAACAGTTCCTCCCAGTCCTGCCAGGACAGGATCGACTCCAGCGCATCGGCACCGGTGATGAAGTACAGCTGCGCATCGGGCAGCAGTTCGTGCAGGTCACGCAGGGTGTCGACGGTATAGGTGTCACCCGCACGATCGATGTCGACCCGGCTCACGCTGAATCGCGGGTTCGACGCGGTCGCGATGACCGTCATCAGATACCGGTCCTCGGGCGGGCTCACCCGCGCGTCCTCATCGAGCTTCTGCCACGGCCGCCCCGTGGGGACGAAGATGACCTCGTCGAGCGCGAACCGGTGCGCGACCTCGCTGGCCGCGACGAGGTGCCCGTTGTGGATCGGATCGAACGTGCCACCCATCACGCCGATGCGGCGCACACGCGAACGGTCGACGGACATGAAGGGTGAGTCTACGCGTCCTCGCCGCGCCGTCGGAGTATCGAGGCTGCTCGACAGCAGCTCAGATCGGCAGGAGGTCGGCGATGACGCGGCCGAGTTGCACCGCGTTACGGCACTCGAACATGTCGATCGCCTCCTGGTAATCGGTCGCAGCCGAGTCCCCGGTGCCCCAGTGCGTCTGCGCCTCGGGATTGAGCCAATAGGCGTGCCGGGCCCGGTCCACCAGCTCCGTCAGAGCACCGATCGACGTGTCGTGGAAGTTGTTGCGCGCATCGCCCAGAATCAGCAGCGCACCGCGATGGGTCAGGGAGTCCGCGTACTCGGAGACAAAGCCGCGCAGCATGTTCCCGTAATCGGAATGCCCGTCACGAGTGCTGATGCGGGCGGTCGAGATCATCGCGTGCATGGCCGCGCCGAAGTCGTCCTCGCCATGGTCGAAGTACTCGGTCACCTCGTCGACGGTGTCCACGAACGCGAACACCCGAACCTTGGAGAACTGCTGGCGCAGCGCGTAGACCAAACGCAACGTGAACTGGCTGAAACCGGCGACCGACCCCGACACGTCACACACGATGATGAGCTCGGGACGGCCCGGCCGCGGCTTGCGGTGACTCAGTTCGATCGGCACGCCACCGGTCGACATCGAGGCGCGCAGCGTCTTGCGCACGTCGACCGCACCCCGATGCGCCCGCCGTCTGCGGGTCTCCAGTTTGGCCGCCAACAGTCGTGCGAGCGGCTCGATGGTGCGCCGGATCTCCATCTGCTCGCGCGCACCGGCAGACAGGAAGTTGATGTTCTCCGGGAGTTGCGGGACCGCGTACTCGCCGACGCGCTCGCGGCCGTTGCGATCGGCCATCCGACGCTGCGTCTCCGTCTCGATGG